>JAUSHL010000006.1 GCA_030648645.1 Candidatus Daviesbacteria bacterium | reverse complement strand
TGTGTCCTTTAATTAACTACTCTTTGTCATTGCGAGCGATCCGCCAGCTGGCGGAGAGCGTGGCAATCTCTTAAATAGATAAGATTGCTTCGTCGGGTCGAAAAATCGACCCTCCTCGCAATGACAGAATTTTGTATCATCTGAGACTTCGTTTATGTGTATCTTTTTAGATTTCGTGTAACACCTTACCACTTGACAGGCATAAAAAAGTCTGTTAGGCTCAAATGAGTTCAGTTTGAGGCTAGATTTTAAAAATGGCAGTAATCAAATCATTGAAACAAACTCCAACAGAAAAGAGATTGCAATCTTTAAGAGAACAATTATACGGAAAAAATCCCGTTCCAATTTCCTATACCAAGATTGTAAACACGACCAATTCAACAAAAACAGAATTTATTTCATCAACTAAGAATTATCAATCTGATATAAATTACTTAAGAACTGATCTTTTAAAAATTTTAGTACTGGCTTCAATTGCCTTTGCAGTGCAGATTACTTTATATATTATCATGAATCATGGTTTTTTGAAAATATAACTAAACGCTAGACGCTAATCCGCCAACTGGCGGACTAGACGCTAATCTTGAAAGGGGGTGAAAATAAATGGCAGTACAAATGTATTGTGTTAAATGTCGACAAAAAAGAGATGCTGATAATGCAGAGAATGTAACAATGAAAAATGGCAAACCAGCAGTTAAGGGAAAGTGTTCAAGTTGTGGCACTGGAATGTACAAAATCGGATCTCATATCTAAATGAGACTCATACTTAAAAACCCTGTTTGCTCTAAAAGTAGATAGGGTTTTTTTGTTGGTCAATTTGTGGTCAAAAAGATTTTTTTAGAATTTCGAAATCTGGGGAAAAATCATCCGGAGTTAATTTTTCCACTTCTTTTGATAGTCCATTTTTTAAATCCAAAATAATTGGCGTAGGTCCGGCAGTTGCCGGAGGTGTAAAAGTTGGTTTTGCAGATTCAGAATTGGACTTAAATATATTCTGAGGACTAATTAAATTGCCTCCTCCATTTTGCCTACCATGTATGGATACATAGATAAAAATAGATAGGGCAGAGAGGATAATTATTATTGTTATTATAATTTTTTTGCTAGTCATTAATTGTTTTCTCCAAAGTTTTTTGAGAATTTATCACTTTTGTTCTACTTGAATTTAACTCCCCTGCCATTTGATTTATTAAAGACACAGCATCATTGTTAATGTTCTGCTCTGCAGAAAGATTAAAAATATAAATTTTAGCAGCCTGATATGCTACTGCTTCATGGGCATATGTTATCCAATATCTGGCATTTTTTATAGCTTCAGAATTTTTGTTTATCCTGAGGCTTCCCGAAGGACCAGCAGAACGGGTTTCATATTCATCTAAAATATTTCCCTGAGCAATCATAATATTTTCTAATTCATCAGTTCTTTTTTTATTTACCAGAGCAATATCCTTTGCTAATTTTTCTAATTTTTGTTGATTTAATGCAGAATAATTTTTAACCTTTTGCTCATAAGTAGCTCTCTTCTCCTGCACTATATCCTCAGGTGTTACTCTGGCAAAAACTAAACTGGGAAATGATATCAATAAAAAAAATAAAATTAAAATTAAAATTAAAATTAAACTTTTTGTTATTCTCATAATTCTTTTACCATATCTATTACCCAATCTTCAGTTCCATTATAAACACCATCTAAATATGTAGGATCTCCTACTTCTTTATAACCTAATCTTTCATATAAAGATTTTGCTTTAGGATTTAATGTTGGGTTAACTGCCAAGCCAATTTTATTAAAACCATTTTTTCTAGAAATTTTCTCTGATTCTTCAATTAGTTTGGTACCTATTCCTTGTCCTCTAAATTCTTCTTTGACATAAGCATCTTCCATACTTGGATAATTAGGAGCAGTTTTTATTCCATAAAACTTTAAGAATATCTGCCCTAAAATTTTTCCATTTTCTTCAGCCACCAAATAAGCAGTTTTTCTCTCTTTAGTTTTATTAATTCTTTCTAAAACTTCTTTATTCCAATCTTTTTCAGTTCCCCAATTTTTAATCTGCATTATTTGAGGAATATCTTTTTCTTGAGCTTCTCTAATTTCCATATTTAAATTATACCCAAAATACTCTAATTTGTAACTTTTAATCAATATTTTGGGTTCAAACCATTTAACGAGAGTTACAAATTCGAGTTAAATTGGTTTATAAATGACTGGGGAATTTGTGAATATCCTGAGTAATTATTTTAATTTCTAATCTGGCTTTTAGGGCTTTAGTAACTTTTTCTAAAGTTTTTAGGGTATAACCTGTATAATCTGCTGACTCAATTCTGGCAATATTAGATTGTTTTGTCCCCACTAATTTTGCCAATTCTGTTTGAGTTAACCCCATTTTTTTTCTGATATCAAAAAGTTGCAAAGCAATATCCCAAGCCTGATCTGCATTATTCATTGCCTCCTTAAAAGAAGGATCCTGTTTTAAAAGTTTCTCTGTTAATCTATCTAAATCATCTTTTTTTCTTTTCATTTTAATTTGCTCCTTTATTTTTTAACTCAATTAATCTTTTTCTTGCTATATCCAGCTCATTTGCTGGAGTTTTCTGTTTCTTCTTAACGAAGACATGTAATAAAATAATTATCTGTCCCTTATTAAAAGTATAAATAATTCTTAAAATATCTGTTCCTGATTTAACTCTTAGCTCCCATAAATCTGGTTCCAAATATTTTGACAAAGGTTCTTTATGATAAGTTCTATTTCTTAACTTCTCAATTCCTCTGCGAGCCTGAGCCACCAAATCACGATTACTTCTCTCCAGCTCAAGAAAAAACGTCTCAATCAAATTATTCCCTGATTTATCTTTATAAAAAATTATTTTAAATTCCATAATGATTATATCAATTTTGATATATTAAAACAATACCTCAAATTTAACTTTCCTCTCGAGCCCTATATGTTAAAGATTCTGCAATGTGTTCTGTTAAGATATTTTCTGATTCTGCTAAATCGGCAATAGTTCTGGATAATTTTAAAATCCGATGATAAGATCTGGCTGATAAGTTCATTTGAGAAATGGCCATTTTTAAAAGTTCTAAGGCTTCCACAGTAATCTGACAAAATTGTTTTATCTGAGCATTACTCATTTCTGAATTTGTTAAAGTCAAAGATCCTTTAAATCTTTTCAGTTGTATTTCCCGGGCAATATTTACTCTTTTTTTAATATCTTTGGAATTTTCTGGCTCATCAGTTCCGGTTAATTTATCAATTTCCACAGCCGGCACATCCAAATGAATATCAATTCTATCAAGCAATGGTCCGGACATTTTCTTTTTATAGCGGGAAATTTGCCCCGGCATACAAACACAATTTTTATTTAAAGACCCTAAAAATCCACAAGGACAGGGATTGTGAGCAGCGACCAAAATAAATTGCGATGGAAAAGTTATCGATCCGGAAGCCCGGGAAATGGTAACTTTTCTATCCTCCAAAGGTTGCCTTAAAGCCTCCAGTACTTGTCTTGGAAATTCCGGCAATTCATCCATAAATAAAACTCCCCGGTGGGCCAAAGAAACCTCCCCCGGTTTGATATTATTTCCTCCCCCAATAATTCCGACATATGATGCCGTATGATGCGGAGACCTGAAAGGTCTAGTGGTAATTACCGGTTTATCAGAAGATAAGTTTCCGGAAATAGAATAAATCCTTGTAACCTCCAGTGCTTCATCACGGGAAAGTGAAGGTAAAATTGAAGGAAAAGCTCGGGCAAGTAAAGTTTTCCCGGCCCCAGGTGGCCCTTTTAAAATTACATTGTGTCCTCCGGCAGCAGCAATTTCTAAGGCACGTCTGGCAGAAGTTTGACCTTTAATTTCTTTAAAATCATAATCATACAAAACTTCTTCTTCCAAATTTAAATCAGTTTTTGGTTCCGGTATTTTTTCTAAGTTTCCGGTTAAATATTTAAAAACTTCATCCAAAGTTTTAAAGGCATAGATATCGATCCCTTCCACAATTGCTGCCTCCAGTGCATTTTGAATTGGCACAAAAATTCTTTTCAAGCCTAAAGATTTTGCCAAAACTGCAAAAGATAAAATTCCATGAGTTGATCTTAAAGATCCATCCAAAGATAATTCTCCAACCATTAAAGTATCAGATAAATCGGAAAGGAGTTGTCCATCAGCAATTAAAATTCCTATTGCAATTGGTAAATCAAAAGCCGGACCTTCCTTTGGTAAATCGGCCGGAGCCAAATTTACAATAATTCTTTTCTGAGGAAATTTTGCTCCAACATTTATTAGAGCAGATCTCACCCTTTCTCTACTTTCTTTTACAGCCTGATCAGCCAAACCGACAATGGTAAAAACAGGCAGTCCTTTTTCTGCAATATCAATTTCCACAGTTACAGGGGTAGAATCAAGCCCAACATTTGCTCCGGATAAAACTTTCGCCAGCATTATGGGATTAGTATTGCATAAGTTGGGAAAAGAAAAAAGAGTTAGAAACTGTTATGTAAAGAATAATTCTGCAGTAAAATACTGTACATTAAATATTTTTCAGCCTTTGCCATGTTCAAAATATTTTCTCCGTTTTCGCTATTAATATCATTAATTATTTTTTGAATATATGGTTTTACTGTATGGTTTTTTAGTTCTGTATTCCACTTTTGAGCTTCAATAAAAAAACGCACAGCTCCTTTATCTGATCCACGGGCAATCATATTTGCTACTCGCAAGAGATCATTTGATAATGAACCAATCAAAAGCTTTGTGTCATTCATAAAATTGCCTGAAAAAATACTCAATTAATTTTTTATATTTATTTTTAATTTCCTCGCTCTGAATATCATTTTTAGTATTGTTATCATTCGGGCGGATATTTATAAATGAATTAAAATCAATCTCCTTTGTCTCAACATCAATTCCACCACCCCAAATATTACTTTGTGTTGATCCTTGTTTTAAGAGAATCTTTTCTCCTTCAAAATGTCGATCCATTCCAGCAGAACAAATTTTCTGTTCTATATCAATAACTGTTTTGACATACACCTCAAACTGTTCTTTTAATTGTTTGATTTCTTCAAGAGAATAAGGTTTTGTGGTGGTGATAATCATTAGCAGAATAATATCAAGATTTTAAAAAGATATAAAGCTCTAGATTATTGAGAAAAGAAAAAATAGCTAGAAAATTTCTGAATATCTATATCACACATCCGAGGTGTGATATTTAGAAAACTAGTTACTAAAAGGATTTTTTCCACCAAATATAATTTCTGGAGTTTGATTATTTATAATATCCTGAGAAATACCATATTTGAGGTTATACAACTTATCGACCGAACAAAAAAGAGCTTTATTAAAATCAAATCCCAATTTTTTTGAAACTTCTTCAACTATTTCTTTTGATTTACCTTCTACCTCCAAATATGGTTCCAAAAATGGCCATTCATCTATAGTTACTTCCACATCATCTAAAATCCATAATTCACGTTTACTTTCCTGATATGCTTTTTTCTCACACCCAATTGAAGATAATAATAATTCGGCTTGTTGAAAGTCGCTAACTTTAAGATAAATTTCTTTTTGATCATCAATATTGTCTCCATCTATCACTTTAAGACTCATGGTTATTTTATCTCCCTCATCTCTAACTCTTAACCATCCACCTTTTATTTCATGTCCTTTAGGAAGTTTAAATACCACTCTTTTTTGCATGTATTCTGGTTTTTTTAATACAGCATCTAACTCCTTAAGTTTTTCTCTAATTTCATTCTTATCAATATTAGGGAATGTTGCCTCAAATTCTATATCCATCTCAAGATTATATCAAAGTTGAGAAAAGAAAAAAGAGTTGAAAAATTTCAGGATATTAATATCACACCCCAAGGGTGTGATATTTTTCTCATATCTAGCCTCCCAGAGGACGTCTGGGAGGCTATGAATATTATATTCGCCTATATCAAAGCGAGAAAAAGGTCTGGAGAGTTTATTTCTTCATCCTGTATACAGTGTGCCCATTTCTTTTTCTGATTTCTTTAATATTTAATTCATTTTTTCGCCCTACAGATGGAATTAAACGATTTAAAGCATTAACCACCACAAACCAAAATTCTCCATTGGGAGTTAAATGTTTAAAAGGATTTAAAATAAATTCTTCGGCAATTGCAATATCACCAATTTTGGCAGGAATATTGGAAACAATCAGATCAAATTTTTCATCATTTACTTTTTCCAATCCAATACTACCCAAAACTGTGGCATTTGTAATATTATTTTTCTTTATATTATTCCTGGCATATTTGACTGCCAATAGATCTCTGTCCACCATAGTAACTTCAGCTTGAGGATATTTTTTGGCCAAAATTATTCCCAGAGGTCCATAACCACAACCTAAATCTAAAATAGTTTTAGGATTTTCAAAATCTATGGCACGAAGGAGAATATCTGTCCCATGATCTAAATCAAAAGTGGAGAATAAAGTATTTCCTACATCAAATTTAAACTTCTCCCCAGCAAAGCAATAAGTTATCTCTTTTTTAAAATATACATCCATAAAGAGAATTATATCATTTTGAGGTCAAAATCATTTTCTTCGTGTTCCCACACCGAGTGTGGGAAGCTAAACAAAACAATGTTCCACCCCCGATGTGGAATATTTAACACAAAAACCTCTTAAAAAACAAAAAGGCCCGTCTTGTGAACGAGTCTTCTTGCAGAGACATTCAGTTTTTACCTTTATATCTCAATTTCCTTTCAAAGATAAGCATCTAGAACACTCAAAACTTTGTCAGTAAGCCCAAGCCCATGCATAGGTTGGACATAATTATCGTATAACCACTTTTTCAATTTGTCAAGACTTTGTGCAGGATGTCTAGATAGAGAACGGTTGTCCTCCTTTCTCTGATAGGTAATTATAAACATATTCAGATGGAGTTTTGTAGTACAGGCTGTGGTGGAATCTTCTGTTGTTGTATTTGTCATTAAATAAAATACATTTCAAGTTAATATCTTTTAAGTTGGGCATTAGATCAGCTTGATAATTAAAAAACTCATACTCTGCTGTCTGGATTAATCTTTCAGCTCTGGAGTTTCCCTTTGGGGTGTAGGGATGGGAGAAATAATGAGTAATATTCAGTTCCTCACACTTTTTATGGAAGTTAAGTAAATATTCAGGACCATTATCTGTATTAATAGCTTTAATAGAAAATGGAAAGTAATCAATTACCTTGGTCAGGAAATCTGCTGCATTGGTTGAATTGCAGGATCCATAAGCCCAAATAAAAGCATATCTAGACTTGCAGTCAATTGCTACATAAAGATAAAACCTTTTGCCTAAGATATAAAGATATTTGGTATCAATCTGAACCAGTGAGCCTAAATCTTTGTCTTTCAGCTCATATGCAGCCTTGATTCTGGCTATAGAATAGTTTCTGTGCTTTTTTAAAGTGGATTTGTGTTGAGTATTCTTAAGCTCAAAATGTCTGTTAATTACTTTCTGGATTGTATCATGGCAAACTTTAATTCCTTCTCTTAAAAGTTCTTCATGTATTTCATACTTTGATTTTTCTGGATCTTCTAACCTGATATCATAAATTTTCTTAAGGATCCAAGTTGGGGTAGTCATCTCCCTTAGATGATGGGGTGTACATAGCCTGGGATCAAACTCAAGTGTGGATAGATTGTCAGGATTAAACCTGGGCAACCATCTATAGAATACACTTTTAGATATAGCAAAATGCCTGCATGTAGCTTCTGCATTTTTCCCATGACCAAAGTACCAGTCCATCCAATAGAGCCTTTTTAAGGCATCTTTAGACAGACTAAAATCCTTAACCTTCATCTCTACCGGAAGTATTTTAAAGCTGCGCATATAGCAGCCATTATATGAGCCTTTAATATTTAGTTAAACCGTTCTGGATGTATCACATCCTAGACAGATGAAGCTAAAACCAGTCATATCACACCCCAAGGGTGTGATATTAATCGAAATAGAACCTAAAACCAGAGTTTTTTTGAATTGACAAACCAAGTTTGGAAAGCTAAATATTACCTAATTTCACCTGGAGGATTGTATTAACTAATCTAAAATTGGTTATGTTTTAAAGGAAGTTCTGTAACTTTTGGGTTGTCAATTACAGTTCTTCCTCCTTCTCCTATGTGAACGCCTTGCATAAGAAATACTTTGGTATCTCTACCGCTTACTAAATTTTCGAGTTCATGCCGGGGTTTGGGATAATAAAAATCGTATATTGATAGGAAAATATTAGGTTTTGCCTCTCCATTCTCCAACGCTTGGGCTAGTTCTTTGCCAACAGGTCTATCAAAATAAAGTGCTAAATTATTTACTGCAGCAGAATCATGCGGGTTTATATTTACCATATTTAATACAGTGAGAAGTTCAGTACCCACCATTATGTCGGAAACTACGATAGCCGGATAAAATTTTCTTGCCTCAATATCGCTTTCCAAACGTATTTTGTGAGCAGCGTACAAAATTTTTGCAGGATTCGGTGGAAATGCATACATCCATTCTCGGCTAGTTATTTTTCCTCTCAGTCTATCAGTGTTGGGATAAACATCAGGACCATTGATATAACCTCTAGGAGAATAACAGGTTCTTCTTGCCACTAGAACCTGCTTTTTGATTTTTTCCAGCCAATTTTGACCTGCTCTTTCTGTCGATGCGAGTTTAACTTGTTGCAAACGTTTATTTACCTGGTCAATTAAAGTAGTCAGTTGAGTCTGAGCCATTTCGTCAACTGAAGAATCGGCAACTCTTTGTTGCAAATAAGCAATCACCTCATTTAAAGGTAAACTATCTAATACTTCTTTTTGTGTAGTACCAAGTTTTCGTTCTTCGTCCATTAATTCATTAAATTATATTAAGAAATAGTAATTTTGTATATGTGGAAGTTAAAATTATCTAAAATCTAAAACCAGGATTTTTGTGGGATTTGAGGGATCCAATATCACACCCCAAGGGTGTGATATGATTAAATCATGCCATGTAGAACTGAACCTTTTGTGAGTGATGGTTACTATCATATTTTCAACCGAGGTGTGGAAAAACGCATTATTTTCTCCAGTGAACGAGATTATCAAAGATTTTTACACACACTTTATTATTATCAATTTGCAGGTCCTAAGCCAAAATTTTCCACAAAAGATCGTTTTAAGATGAATGACTTTAATCTTAATCCAAAGATTGTTGAGATAATTTGTTATTGCCTTATGCCTAATCATTTCCATCTCCTCATAAAACAACTAAAAGATAATGGAATCACAGAATTTTTAGGTAAGGTAATCAATAGCTATACTAAATATTACAATACAAAGCACAAACGAGTTGGACATTTATTCCAAGGAACATTTAAGGCGGTACCGATAGAAACAGACGTTCAATTTATGCATGTTTCCCGTTATATTCATTTAAATCCTTATACTTCTGAAATAACTAATAATTTAGAAGATTATCCTTATTCTTCTTATCCACATTATATTGGCTTAACTAAAGATAAATTATGTAATAGTGAAATTATTTTAAGATCTTTTAAAGATGCAAACGATTATAAAGAATTTGTCAGTGGTAATGAAGATTATGGCAGAGAACTAGAACACTTCAAACATAGCTTACTTGATCCTGAAGATTAATTGGACACCACATTGAACATCACATCCTCAATATCATATCACACCCCAAGGGTGTGATATTCTCACAAGGGTGTGATATTCTCAAGGGTTAGAGTTAATATTATTGGTGATTTATGTGATAACTCTTGTGATATTCAGACCTAAGACTACAAACTTTTAAAACCAGGATTTTTTGTGGGATTTTAAAGATAATAATTTTTCATAGAGAGATTTTTCTTCCGTTGATAATTTTTTAGGAACCTCTAATTTTACTCTCACATAATGATCACCTTTACCAGCTCTTTGTAAATTTGGAGCTCCTTTGTCTTTGATTCTTATTAATGATCCAGGTTCAGTTCCAGTTGAAACTTTTAAATTAACTTTTCCCCAAACAGTTTCCACCTCTACCACATCCCCTAAAACAATCTGAGGAATAGATAAATTAATTTCTGAAAAAATATCCGATCCTTCTCTTAAAAATTCATGATGTCTTTTAACTCTAAACACAATATCCATACCCTCAAACCTCATTTTGGTTCCATTATCCACACCAGCCGGAATTTTTAGATTCATTTTTTTACTTCTACCACTTTCTCCCGGGATTTGTACTTCTTTGGAGGTACCATGAACAGCTTCTTCAAAAGATAATTCTAATTGATAAGTGGGAGTTCTTTTATATGCTTGACCTCCACCAAAACCGGAAAATGGATTACCTCCTCCAAAAATTTGTTCAAATAAATCAAAAGGATCTTCAAAACCGGAAAAGGGATTTCCCGAAGAGGTTGAATATGAGTAATTTCTAAATCCTCCTCCGGCAAAAGGATTTCCACCGCCTCCACCACCACTACCCGGAGAAAAAGCATCTGCTCCAAACTGATCATAAGTTTTTCTTTTTCCCGGATCCGACAAAACCTGATAAGCTTCTGAAATTTCCTTAAATTTATCCGCAGCACCGGCTGATTTATCTATATCAGGATGATGAGATCTGGCTAACTTTCGATAGGCACTTTTAATCTCTGCATCAGATGCAGATTTAGTGACCCCTAAAATTTCATAAAAATCTTTTTTATTTGCCATAATATTCCTGTCATATACTTTTCTGTCATTCCCGATCTAATCGGGAATCTATATAAATAATCCGCCTAGATTCCTGCTTCCGCAGGAATGACAAATATAGTAAGTATCCATTATACATTTTATTAATTTACTTTTTTACCTTTCAATACCACGTGTTCCCCCCCCATCGCCACCGTTACAACTCCCCCAAAATGTTTTTCAAACAATTTGACAGCAAATGGCTTAACATGTTTTTGAACCACCTAATAAACCTCTCCTTCAAATTTAAGATGTTTAAAACATTCTTTGGTTGTCTCATCTAAAAAATCATTTCCTAAATGTTGAGGGGGGTTGGAGACAATTAGATGATATGTTCTCTCTTCTACCGCTGAAAATAAGTCACTTAAATAAACTTCAGCATTTTTTAAATTGTTCAGTTCAATGTTTTTTTTAGCTAATTCCGACGAACTTAAATGATCTCCCAGCATGTGTACATGCCCCGCTGGATTAAGTTTGGCACAAACTACACCAATTATCCCAGCCCCAGTCCCTAAATCACAAATCATAGTTCCATCTTTTACTTCTAAATTGTCTATAAGAAGACGACTTCCTGAATCTACTCCTTTCAGGAAAAAGACTCCTGGTTTAGTCATCAGTTTAATTTCAAATCCTCTTAAATTTTCATTAATCAAATTTTCCATAATACTCCCGTTGGATACTTTCTTGTCATTCCGTGCTTGACACGGAATCCATACAAATAATTATTGATATAGATTCCTGCTTCCGCAGGAATGACAAATATAGTAAATATTTATTATACAATTTCAGCATATAAATCTTTCCATGTTGGATTTTGTTTTTCTATAAGTTGTATTTTCCATTGTCTTTTCCATTTCTTCATCTGTTTCTCTCTAATAATCGCCTCTGTTACATCTTGACATGACTCAAAATAAACCAAATCATGAACTCCATATTTTTTTGTAAAACCTTCCACTAAATCGTTTTTATGCTCATAAGCTCTTCTTATTAAATTATTAGTTACTCCTATATATAAAGTTCCATTTCTTTTGCTAGATAATATATAGACGTAATACATTTTCCTGGATTCCCGCCTACGCGGGAATGACATTACAATTATAATTTAAAAAGCCCCGGCTTGCCCGATTTTTTCGGGTCTCCCGAGGCCTAATAGGTTTATTTATATTCCGTGTTTACTTACTATTTTTGTCCTCTACTACCTCTCCCTCAACTGCTTGCTTAGTATCTATTTGCCCTTCTTCTTCATGAGCTTCCACCTCTTCTTCGGGTTTGATTTCAGGTTCCGGTTGTCCGCCTGGCTGATTATACATGGCTGCACCAATTTTCTGAACTGCCTCAGAAAGTGCCTCTATTTTTGGCTTTAAATCTTCTACCGATGCCGTTTGGATAACACTTTTCAGATCATTTAATTTCTGTTCAACATCAGTTCTAACTTCAGCTGAAACTTTATCTCCGGCATCTTTTAGCGATCTTTCCGTGGTGTAAACCAGAGTATCCGCCTGATTTTTAACATCAATTTCCTCTTTTTTCTTGCGGTCTTCTTCAGCGTGAGCCTCTGCTTCTTTCGCCATTCTGGCTGCCTCTTCTTTCGATAAACCGGTTGATCCAGTAATAGTAATTTTCTGTTCTTTACCGGTGGCTTTATCTTTGGCCGAGACATTTAAGATACCATTGGCATCAATATCAAAAGTAACTTCAATTTGGGGCACACCTCGGGGTGAGGATGGAATTCCATCCAAAACAAATCTGCCTAATGTTTTATTATCAGTTGCCATTTCTCGTTCCCCTTGCAATACATTAATTTCCACCTGAGTTTGATTATCAGCAGCGGTTGAGAACACTTCTGTCTTTGAAGTTGGAATAGTAGAATTTCTGGAAATTAAAGGAGTCCTGACTCCTCCCAAAGTTTCCAGTCCCAAAGTCAAAGGAGTTACATCCAATAAAAGTACCGATTTAACCTCTCCACCCAAAACTCCTCCTTGAATTGCAGCCCCAACAGCCACCACTTCATCCGGATTAATTCCTTTGTGTGGTTCTTTGCCAAAGAAATCCTGCACTGCTTTCTGCACTGCCGGCATTCTGGTCATTCCTCCAACCAAAATAACTTCATCCACCCCTTTGGCATCAATTTTGGCATCTTTCAGAGCAGATTTTACAGCATCAAAGCTTTTATCAATTAAATCTTTGACCAAAGATTCGAGTTTTGCTCTGGATAATTTCATTTCCAAATGTTTAGGGCCAGCAGAATCTGCAGTAATAAATGGTAAAGAAATATCTGCTTCCATGGAAGAGGAAAGCTCCACTTTAGCTTTTTCTGCAGCATCTCGAAGTCTTTGTAAAGCCTGTCTGTCTGATTTTAGATCAACCCCCTGTTGTTTCTTGAACTCATCAATAAAATAATCAAGAATTTTTTGATCAAAATCATCTCCACCTAAGTGTGTATCACCATTGGTGGATTTAACCTCAAATACTCCCTCACCCAAGTCTAAAATGGAAATATCAAAAGTTCCACCACCCAAATCATAGACAGCAATGGTATGAGCATTTTGTTTTTCCAGTCCATAAGCCAGTGCGGCTGCAGTTGGTTCATTAATTATTCTTTGCACATTTAATCCGGCAATTTCTCCGGCCTGTTTGGTAGCCTGTCTGCCGGCATCATCAAAATAAGCAGGAACAGTAATTACAGCATCAGTAACTTTTTCTCCTAAATAGGATTCTGCATCAACTTTAATTTTTTGTAAAATCATAGCTGAGATTTCCTGTGGGGTATAATCATGACCTTCCACAGACACAACTGCCATACCATTTTTACCTTCTTTAATATCATAAGGAAGCCATTTAATATCTCTTTGTACCTCAGGATCAGAAAACTTTCGACCCATCAGTCTCTTAATAGAAAAAATTGTTTCTTTGGGATTTACCACAGCCTGTCTCTTGGCAACTCTTCCCACAATATTTTTATTGGGGTTCACTACAGAAGGAATAGTATTTTCTCCCTCAGCACTGTGAATAACTTTAGGTTTTCCACCCTCCATTACTGCTACACATGAATTTGTTGTTCCTAAATCAATTCCAATAATTTTTGACATATTATTTACTCTCCTCTTCTGCTTCGTCATTGCGAGGAGCCGAAGGCGACGTGGCAATCTCTTCCTCTTCCAAACCAGATTGCTTCGCTTCGCTCGCAATGACATTCTTCTTTCCAACCACGACTCTGGCTGGTCTTAATATTTTACCATTCATAGTATACCCCTTTTGGACAATTTCTAAAATACCATTTTCTCCTTTACCCTCCGAAGCTTCAGCGGAGGAGGGCTCTTTTGTATCTACCGCTTCTTGTAGTGCAGGATTAAAATTTCCCTCAACCACTATCTCTTCCAATCCTTCAGATTGTAAAACATTTTTAAACTCTTTAACAGCCAACTCCACTCCTTTGACCCATCCATTCTGACCAGCATTTTCATCTGACCCATTAACCCCATCAAGAGCTTTTTCCAAATGATCCAATACGGGTAAAAGTTTTTTTACTAACTCATTGGTTCCCCAACTGGTTAACTCTGATCTTCCCTCAGCCACTCTTTTTTCCAAATTATGATAATCTGCCACAGCCCTCTTTAACTCATTTTCTAAGCTTTGAACTTTCTCTTCAAGTTGTTTATATTCTTCTCGTTGTTTACTCATAATTAATTCAAATTCGAAATTCTAAAATCGAAACTCGAAACAATTTTCAAAATTCAAATTTTCAAAATTCAAAACAGTTTTGTATTTTGCTTATTAGAATTTGTTTCGGATTTCGGATTTCGTGCTTCGAATTTACACTCCTTTTTAAATACTGCTCCCTTCTGTTAAAACTCTTCCCACATATCTAAGATAAGGTATAACCAGAGGGAAGTTTAATCTATTTGGACCAATAACTCCAATTATACCCTGATTGCCAAATTTTGTTTCAAAATTTAAAAAAGCAAAACTGGTAGGTATTAGGTATTCATAGCCTGTTTCTTCTCCAAAAATAATATGCAAAGGATCAACACCTTTTGCCTGATCTAAAATCTGATGAAGCAGGGAACATTCATCAAATAAAGATAACACAAAACGGGTGACATCAATATCAAAAAATTCCGGTAAATCTAAAATACTGGCAGCCCCGGAGTAAAAAACATCGTCGTCATGCAAGGAAATTGCCAAAGTTCCGCATTTCCGGGCTAAAGCTTTGGTGGCAACCTGCAACATTTTATTAAATTCTGTCCTGACATCCAAAACCTGTTGTCTTAAATTAACTTCATCAACTACTGAAACTTCTTTTTCTTTCATGAGCTCGGCGATATATAATCTGAAACCCAAAGCAGTTGGTACTCTGCCTGCACTGGTATGAGGCTGTTTTAAAAATCCTGAATCAGTTAGTCTAACCATCTCATTTCTTAAAGTAGCAGGGGAAACACCAATACTGGAATTTTTTTCAATCAAATCGGAGGAAACCGGATCACCGGTTTTTACATAAAGTTCAATAATTACTTTTAGAAGTTGTTTTTGTCTTTCCGATAAATCTGACATATTAAAAATGATGTACCCAACGGTACGTCACTAGCAGTAATATATCAAGACTGCTAATAAATGTCAATACTTATTTTTTGTCATTCCGGACTTGATCCGGAATCTATATAGATCCCGCATCACATTCGACAAGCTCAGTGTCCTGAGTGTATCGAAGGACCAGTGCGGGATGACATTAGAGAAAATTGAACTCATATTATTTTTGAAGATATTTCTGAATCGTTTCTAAAAGGGCTTTTTTAATTTCCTCAAAATCCCCTTTTGTTTCTGCTCCGGCAGCATTAAAATGTCCTCCACCCTGAGGAGTCAATTCTGAAAGAATTTTAGGTAAATTAATTTTGTTATACAAATTATTGCCTCGGGCTGAAATTTTTATTTTATTGGGTTCTTTTTCATAAATTAAAATCCCCCTGTCATACCCGGTAATTTTCCCGGCAATTTCATCAACAAATACTTCTCGAAGTTCCTTAAATTTATTTTCATCCAATTTTTCTTCCTGAAATGTTTGATATGGCAAAAATAAAAATAATGTTTTTAACTTATCATCATATTCAATATTTTTAATTGCTAAAGAAAGCATTTCCAGTCGAAGTTTTGGATAAGAACTGTAAAGTTTATTAAGTAAAAAATCTACCTCTGCACCCTTTTGCAGTAAAAAGTCAGCAATTTCCAAAGTTCCATCATTAAATTGCCACTGAAAATTTCCTGTATCCCACAAAATAGCAGAATATCCCAAAGTTGCTAATTTTTCATCAATAAAATCCCGGGGGACAATTTTTTCCAAAATTATTTTTGTAGCAGCACTGGCACCAACATCTCTGATTGTATAGGTTCCCAAAACCTGTCCATTATCTAAATGATGATCAATATGAATTCTGGTGTCATAAATACTTAAATCTGGAGGATTATCAATTGTTTTAGAAGTATCATAAAATTGGACCAAAGAGGAGCCATCTACCAAGATTAAAACATCAAAATTTTTCTTTTTTAAAATCTCTCTGGTATCTTTAAAAATAACTTCATTAAAATAAGGTAAAAATCTAAAATAATCTCTATCCTCGCGGGTTGCTTCCCCAGGCCACATTAGGGTTACAATTTTTCCCAAAGATTCCAAATATTTTTTTAAAATTAAACCTGATCCCAAACAATCAAAATCCAAAGGATCAGAAGCAATAATTAAAACAGTTTTATTGTCGTCAGACAAGAACTCGAAACCACGGACATTAGACCGTGGAGAGAGTTCATTTTTATCAATAATTTCTAAAAACTTTTCATCTTTCATAGCTTTATGTATTCTAGCAGAAAATGAGTTTTATTTGATGTCATTTATGCACGAATCAATTGAGGGATTTCCTTTATTTACTTTAATTCCAAAGTATTCAAAAGCTTCTTCTGCAAATTTTCTGCCGGAAGATGTTGATCTCAAATTCTTTGGTTTTTCAATAACATTTACTGTAGCTTTTAAACCTCTATAAGCTTCAAAACCAGCAATTTTAATTAACGAAATCTCGAATGGGTACTGCTCAAATTGTTTTTCAAGTTTTTTTTGTAATTTTGCTAAATATTCAATTCTGTGAAGATAAAAATCAAGAGTCTTTTTTTCATGACCTGGTTCTATGGGAAATTGAATTGTTTCAATATTAGATTCTGTCATGATAAATGAGATTTTAAAACTTGAGTGTCTATAAATCAACCGGTAAATTTTTCAGACCTGTTTTAAGATAGTAATAATTAATTGCCAACGTCTTAAACCAAAATGACAAATAGATCCATCCAAAAATTCTATTCTGTGAGAAAGTCTTTTTCGTTCATCCCAGATAAAACGATCGGCATCAGGTAGACCATTGGGCAATCCATTTGCCAATTCATTTGATGCACGAGACAGTACTTCAACTCTTTGTTGTCTTTCCTGACGGGTTTCTTTCACTATTGTTATACCAAGAAATTTATTTACTTCTGTCATAATTATAAAATATCGTCCCCGTAATTTACTCCAAAATTAAATTAAAATCAACCTCAAAAATTTGAATTAAGCTCAGAAATGGTACAATCAGTCGCTATAAGCTATAAGCAGAACTTGCGATCTTCGATCTAATGCGATCAGTTGTGCCCCTGATCTGTAATAAATATTTAGGCGTCCACCTTAAAGGTGTCAAGCTAAAAGGTGTCGAGTCAAACTCGACTAACCGCGTTTGACGCGGTGTCAAGCTAAACTTTTTTAAACAATATCTTGACAAAACATTAGGAATACGATAGGATTACATCATGCAAACATTAGATTTAGCTGAGGTTTTACAAAAGAAATTTATAGGTATAGACGAATTGCGTCGTCAATTAAGCGACGTCTTGGATAGACTTCCTAAAGAAGGAGGAGAACTGGTAGTAACCCAGCATGGTATGCCACAAGCTGTGTTAATTGACTTGGAATCATACTTGAATTTATATGAAACTTTAAGTGATTTACAAAAACCTGGCTTTATTGAATCTGTTTATAAAGGATTAAGGGAAATTGATGAAGGAAAAGGTATTTCTCACGAACAACTAAAAAAGAATCTGGGGATTTAAAATGTACCGACCCGTTTATACTCGTCGTTTTGAAAAAGAAATAAAAAAATTCCCTAAAAAAGAACAAATTAAAATCCTAAAAAAAATTGAATCTATTCTAGAAAATCCCCGTCAGTTTGGTATTAAGCTAGAAACTACTAAACCTGATGTGTACCGCTTACGAGCTGGGGAGTATAGAATTTTCTTCGGAGTAGATGATACAGAAAAAATAATAAAAATTGCCGAAGTAGCACGCCGCACTACTCAAACATATAATTAGCTTCTGACATCCCACCCCCGAGGTGGAATATTGTTTAGGCGTCCACCTTAAAGGTGTCAAGCTAAAAGGTGTCAAGCTAAACTTTGATTATTAACTATCATCTACACAGTAGCTATTTTGCAAATATTTTCTCCCAAATTCATCAGGTAAATTCAAGGGTAGCAAACCTGTTCTTCGCCACCACAATAATCCTATCAACCTAGATTTAAAACCAGCCTGTTTGACAATGCTCTCATCATGGATATAACCTCCATGTGCTACTGCTAAAAGAAAATTGCCAGTAGAATCTGATCTTCTATAACCACTCTCAATTTCAAATGCCTGTTTTTTTCTTACAATTGTTGCAAGAGCAGTTAGTTGATCAGCTTCAGTTTGATATTCAATTCTGATAACCCCGAATAAATAATTTTTTATCTCGCTCATATGATTAACTTTTTAAAATACTTAAAAAAGCCTCCTGAGGAATTTCAACACGTCCTATCATTTTCATTTTCTTTTTCCCTTTTTTCTGCTTATCTAAAAGCTTATCTTTTCTGGTTCTGTCCCCTCCATAAAGCTTTGCTATCACATCTTTGCGAAAAGGAGAAATTGTCTCACGGGCAATAATTTTACCCCCAACTATTGCCTGAAGTGCAATTTCAAAATTTTGCCTTGGTAATACATCTTTTAATTTACTAACTAATCTTCTGCCCACACTTTCTGCTCTTGATCTTACAATAATCGTCGACAATGCATCAACTTTTTCTCCTCCTACCAAAATATCAACTCTCACTGCATCAATTTCCCGAAATTCTAAAAAGTCCCAATCCAATGAAGCAAATCCTGATGACACTGATTTTAATTTATCATAAAAATCAGTGATCATTTCTGAAAGTGGCATTTCATAAAGTAATTCCACCTGATTTCCAAAGTAAGTTTGATTTTGAAAAATTCCTCTTTTTTCTGAAACCAAGTCCATAATCCCCCCAATAAACTCTTGCGGAGTAAAAATTCTCAACTTTACCCAAGGTTCCTTTAAATCTTTAATGTTCTCGCCTTGAGGAAGATCTGCAGGATTGGTTATTGGGACATCTTCAACTAAATATTCAACTGATGGCGTGGTGGCCAAAAGATCAATATTAAATTCCTCCGATAATCTTTGTTGAACCACCTCTGCATGAAGTAATCCTAAAAATCCACATCTAAATCCAGCTCCCAAGGCTTGGGAATTTTCCGGAACATAAGTAAAAGCCGGATCAGTTAATCTAAATTTATTTAAAACCTCTTTAAGTTCCAAAAATTCTGATTGTTCAATTGGATAAAGTCCCACATAAACCATTGGCTTTACTTCCTTGTAACCAGGTAAAGGTTCTATCACACCCCGAGGGTGTGATATTGTGTCGCCAACTCTGACAAGATCTGATTGTTTAATACCTGTGGCGATATAGCCAATTTCTCCTGATTTTAGATCTTCGATAGGAGTAAGTCCGGGAGAAAAATAGCCTTTTTCTAAAACTTCCCCAATTGCCCCTGTCCCTAAAAATTTTATTTTTGTGCCCACTTTTGGCACTTCCCCATCAACTATTCTTACTCCTGCCACTACCCCCTTATAAGTATCAAAAAAAGAATCAAATATTAAAGCCCGGAGTGGTTTTTTATCATCTATTTTTGGCGAAGGCACTCTTTTAATAATTTCCTCCAAAAGCTCTTTTACTCCTTTGCCTGTTTTCCCTGAAACTAATAAAATCTCCTCTTCCAAAAATCCAAAAGTATCAATTAACTGTATTTTTATTTCATCTAAACGCTCAAAATCAATTTTTAGATCACCGTTAGGTGATCGCAAGGTTGACAACAAGTCAACCTTATTAATTACCGGAATTAAAGTTAAATTTTGTTCCAGTGCCGAAAGACCATGAGATAAAGTTTGCGCCTGAATACCAGAAGTTGCATCCACTAACAATATTGCCCCCTCAACCGCTGCCAAAGATCTCGATACTTCATAAGAAAAATCCACATGGCCGGGAGTATCTATCAGATTCAGCGTATATTCTTTTTCGTCATTGCGAGGAGCTCCGGCAGAGCCGGACGACGAAGCAATCTCATCATCAGATTGCTTCGCGGAGTTTACACTGAGATTGCTTCGCTCCGCTCGCAATGACATCGAAGTGCTCGCAATGACAGATGATTTATACTTCATTCTGACTGGAGCGAGTTTGATAGTGATTCCACGTTCGCGCTCCAATGCCAGAGAATCAAGCAGTTGTGGTTGCATTTTATTACCCGTGATAGTTCCTGTAACTTCCAATAATCTATCCGCTAAAGTTGATTTGCCATGATCAACATGAGCAATAATCGAGAAGTTCTTTATATTCATACAATAAACTCCTTCTCGATTACAGGATCGTTCGCCAAAGGCGAAGGTAGCCCTATGATGGAAAAATTCTTAATATTCATGAGGCATATTGTACCTTAAATTAGACAGTTCCTGTATCATCAATAATTTCTTTTGATTCTGACTTAAATTGGAAATGATAAATCTTTTTAATCATTCCTCCAAAAGTTTCCAATTCCTTAACTTTTAATAAATAGACCATCACAAAATAAACAGTCAATCCAAACAAAGAAGCAATACCTGTTAATACAATTAAATTAACAGTTCTGGTTGTATCAAAAACCAACTGATCCAAAGATTTAATTGGTAGATATAAAGCCACAGCTGCTACTAAAGCTGAAAAAATCATTTTAAAAGCAGGTATAAAAAGATTGAATCTTTCAAATCCTCCTACTTTTCTATTCAAAAAGTAAAGCAACATCAAAACGGCTAAATTAGCCGTAATAGCATAAGCCAAACCCAAACTCCAAACTTCCATATGCGCAATAACCACAAAGTAATAGCTTAAACCTACATTTAAAATTACCGTAACCACAGACACAATCACCGGAGTTCTGGTATCTTTCAGAGCATAGAAAGCTCGAACTAGCAAAAGTATGACTGCCTGAGCAGCCAATCCTAAAGCCAGAAAGGCCACAGTTTTTCCTGTTAGAACAGTCGCTTCCCAATTAAACTGCGAAGCCCCAAAGACCAATCTGACAGCCGGAATGCGAAGCACAATTAGAATAGCTGTGGCCGGCAAACACAAAAACATGATTTGATGCATCGTAGTCAAAAGAGTAATTCTAAAAGAAGCAGTTTCCCCTTTAGTGTTTTCCCGCGCTAATACCGGTAAGGCTGCTTGTGCCAGTGTTGCCCCAAAAAGTCCGATTGGCACAGTTTGCAAGTGTTGAGCAAAAGTTAAAAAAGTGACAGAAGAGGTAGTAATTAAGGTGGCCAATATTAAACCAACAGTTTCATTGATTTGTTCCATGGCAATACCCAATGTTCTGATACTCATCATACCGGTAACTTCACGGATTCCGGAACTTTGAAAGTTTAATCTCAAAAGATGTCTAAAACCTAAGGAGGAAACCAGCGGAATTTGCACCAAAACATACAAAGATGCTCCAATAATTACTCCATAAGCCGGTCCGAAAATACCCCAGTAAGGCACTAAAAATAAAATCCCAAAAATGATCCCCACATTATAAAGAATAGAAGATAGTGCAGGTACAACAAATCTTTGATAGGACTGACAAATTCCGGTAAAAAATGATCCGATGACCAAAATAATCTGCCCCAATAAAATTACCTGAGTCAAAGCTGTGGTTAATTCTTTTTGTGAATCGGTAAAACCGGGAACAATTAAATTAGTAATCGGACCACAGAAAAAAAAGACAATAACAGTAACAATAGAAAAAAATAGAAGTACCATATTTAAAATATCTGAAGCAAAAGCAAACGCTTCTTTCTCTCCTTTTTTGTGAATATAATCTGTAAAAACAGGAATGAAAGCTACAGAAATTGCTCCAAAAATAAGTAATTGAAACAACAAATCGGGTAATCTAAAAGCTGCCAAAAAAACAGCCAATTGATCAGGAGCAAAAAATTGGGCAAGCAATCTGTCTCTGACTAAGCCCAAAATTTTGGAAGCAAAAACCGTGACCATTAAAACAACAGCTCCGGATAAGATTGATGTTTGTCTTGTGGAAAGAAGTGAGAGGAAATTTTTGACCATACTTTAATGATTGTATCAAAGAGACTTGAAGTAATGCTATAGCCTGTGTTAAGATACATGATTAGTTCTGGGTTCAGTGTTCGTAGTTCGTTGTGTAATTACTACGAACTCCCAACTCCTTACTCCGAACAAAATTATGCCTATTATAAGCAAAGCTTGAAATAGGCATCAGGAAATTATGCCTATTATAAAAAGCGCTATAAAAAAGGTTAGAAAAGATAAAATTAGAACTGCAAGAAATGCAGTCAAGTCTAATGCTTTAAAAAAGCTAATTAAGATTACCAGAAAAACTCCTAATGCTAAAAATTTAACAGCTGTTTTTTCAGCCTTAGATAAAGCAGCCAAAACCAATTTAATTCACCGCAACAAAGCAGCTCGTCTCAAATCCAGATTGTCCAAATTAGTAACTCCAAAAGCAAAATAATTCTAACCAGCAGTTCTTTAATCAAACCAATATCACATCATACCATTTCATTGGACGATCACACACTAAATTACGAACTATTAATTCTCTTCTTGTAAACTAATTTAACTCGAGTTTGCAACCGCCAGCTGGCGGTCTCGTTAAATATTTTGAACCCAAAATGTTGATTAAAAATTGCAAATTAGAGTATTTTGGGTATAAATTAAAAACAAGATTCGAATTTTGGATTAAAAAGTGATATAAATATCATATGTTCGATGATACAGAGTTTTCAGGATGGGGACTTAAATCAAAAACTTCAGAATCAACTAATTTAACACCTATCCAAAGATTAGAAAAAGAAGTTTTAGAGGGTGCTCCTAGTACACCCAGAAATATTTCAATGTATTCAAAAAGTCTAGGATTTCCAAGCACGGAGGAATTCATTAAACATATTAAAGGGAAGAAAATAGCTGATGTAGGATCTGGATTCACTGGTTTTGCTCTGGATGTTGCGTTACAAGGATTAGATGCAATGATCATTCCCATAAATCCAGTAGGAGCTAATTCATCTTTCACTCATGACAGAAGAGAAACCATCAAACTTTGGAGGGATTTATACTATCCTGAATTTAATATGTTGACAATAGATGCAAGTTTAAGAAAAATAGATAAGCAAGCTATTACTGCATTTGCTCATGATTTGTCGGCAATTCCTAATGATGCTGTAGATGAAGTAATAGATAATTTAGCTGTTTTCCATTATTCGAAGCCAGAATATAGAGAATTATATGAACAATCCATTAAAGAAATGTTAAGAATATTAAAACCTGATGGTATTATTTTAATAGGTGATGCTTCAAATCTGAAAAGTGGTAGAGAACCGTGGTATAAAGAGATCTTTGATAAATTAGATTTAGATTATCATTATCTTGAAAGAGATATTTCTTTAGGAAATATTCATGTGAATCAAAGATATGGTTTTGAAATTATTAAACACTAATAATTAATTTTAACTAGCAGTTATTCTCTACTTGTATTACACCATAAATTCCAAAGACTAGCTTTCCAAACCCGGTTTGGTAACTTGAATATTAATACTTCAATTATTTGAATTATTGAAGTGTACTTAAGAACTCTTGTCATATCAATTCCTTGGACAACCCGCCTGCTAACACCTGAGCGCCCGCCTGCTTCGATATGCGAAGCATTTCGGGCAGGTAGCGATGGCGGGCAGGTCGTACACTAAAATGTGACTGATATTGGTTGATGTTTATTTTAACAACTTCTTAAATTCTTCCAAGGGTAAATTAATGGGTTTTAATATTCCATTTAGCAATGTACCTCTATGTTAGAGGATTGGGGTAAATACTTCAACAGGAATAAAAAAACGATCCTTATGAGTACTACCCTGTTCTATCTGTTCTTGATCCGCATCTTCTAAATATAGTTCAATTGCCTCTTTAGCATTTTCGATAGCTTGTTCCAGATTATTTCCTTGAGTGGCACAACCAGGTAAATCGGGCACCCAAACTGAGTACCCTCCATCTTCTTCTTTTTCTAAAACAGCATCATATTGCAATATCTTTTGTTTCATGAAGTCATTATACATCATTTTTAAAATCCAAACTTTTTTAGCTTTCCAAACCCGGTTTGGCAACTCAAATATTAATGCAAATTCATATCACACCAAATTCATATCACACCCCAAGGGTGTGATATTTATTTCAGTTGTTACCTTATCTCATACCAATTCATTGGACGATCGTACACTAAATTGTGAACTAATACTTCTTCCCTATTCGAATTGTAGCCTTGAAAGTGGTATTCTTAAAAGCATGATAACTGTTACTGGGACATCAAAATCCTTCGGGGATAAACAATTATTAGATGATATAAATTTCAGCCTTGATAATGAGGTGGTTGGTCTAATTGGGAATAATGGTTCCGGCAAAACAACAATCCTAAAGATACTGTCTGGTGAATTATTATCTGATAAAGGAAATATTCAAAAAGGTGATGAAGTTATTCATTATTTACCTCAATATCCAGATTTTAAAGAACTAACTGTTCGCGATTTTCTAACCTCAAAATTAGTAAATCCCAGTGACAATTATAAAATTGAGATAGCCTTGCAATCTCTTGGTTTATCTAAAATTGATAAAAATCAACCTGCCAATAGCCTTAGTGGTGGGCAAAAAACTAAACTCCATCTGGCCTCTCTACTCTTAACAAATTCCACCACCTTATTACTCGATGAACCAACTAATAATTTAGATATGCATGGTTTAATTTGGTTAGAAAAATTTATCAAAGATTTTAAGGGAAATATTTTATTAGTTTCCCACGACCGAGCCTTATTAGATAACACAGTCGATAGAATCATTGAACTGAAAGATGGGAAAATTAAGAAATATGGCGGTAATTATTCTTTTTACAGAGAACAAAAATTAGCAGAAGAAAAATCCCAGTTAGAAAAGTACAAAGAAAATACTGAGGAAGTAGCAAGATTAGAAAAATTAATTAGTGATAAAAAAGAAAGAGCCAGAAGATTGTCTAAAGACACTAAACCAACAAGAGATAATGATAAATTTGCTGCTAATTTTTTTAGTCAAAGATCGATAAAAATTGATCGTCAGGCTAAAGCTGTAGAATCAAGACTTGGACATTTAGAAAAGCTTGAAAAACCAAAAGAAAGAATTAGTTTCCCTTTTGGGTTTGAAGGGCAAGTTCATTCTGATAAATTTATTTTGGGATGCAAAAATATCAGCAAAAATTATAATGACAAAGTTGTTCTGCAAGACATTTCTTTTTCAATCTCTGGCAACCAACATATTTGGCTTTCAGGTACTAATGGTTCAGGTAAAACAACTTTATTAAATATTTTGGCTAAAAAATTACAACCAGATAAAGGAAATATCGAGATAGGAAATAATGTAAAAATTGGATATTTTTCTCAAGAAACGTCTCAACTTGATATAAACAAAACAGGAATTGAAGAATTAATCCTAACTGGAACTTCGGAAACAGATTGTTTCAAGTATGCTATGAATTTGCATTTAAATCCGAGTGATCTGAGAAAACCTATTTCTCAACTTTCAAGAGGGCAAATTGCCAAACTGGAATTTATTAAATTACTTATTGGAAAAAATCATATTCTTATTTTGGATGAACCAACTAATCATTTAGAAGTAGAAACTCGGGAAGAAATCGAAGAAGCCTTAAAAAATTACCAAGGGGCAATTTTAGTAATTTCTCATGACCGATATTTCCTAGAAGAAATTGGTATCTCAAAGAGTTATGAATTAAAAGCGGGTAAATTAAACTAGTACTTCTTCCCCACTTGTATTACACTATAAACAATGGATAATCCTGCCAAAGATAATCATTCTAAAAAATCCGCTAAAGATCTATTAAAAACCCCACGCCTTGGTTTTTTTAAGATTAATTTACTGATCCAAAAAAATATACAGCCTAAAATTTATATCAGGCTTTTAAAGTGGGCATTATCTTCCGGCAAATTTATTGTCATTGTGGTTGAACTTATTACCATTTCTGCCTTTGTCTATAGATATAAACTGGATTCTGAATTAAGTGATTTACAGGAAAAGATTAAAGAAGTTATCCCCTTTGTGCAAAGTTTAAATAATGATGAAATTTTAATCCGTCAAACCCAATTTCAATTACAAACCATCAAACAAACAAACAACAACTCTTCCAATTTTGATCAAGTATTTACTAAAATTGCTCTTTTAACCCCAAAAACTATCCGTCTAACAAATATCTCTATTGATTCCTCAACTCCAGCCAATCCCGGTTTAACCATTGCCGGTATCACCCCTTCAAATTTTGAATTATCAGCTTTTATCAAAGCTTTAAAAGCAGAACCAGTGTTTGCCAATATATCTTTAACTAATATCTCTCTTGAAGGAGAAACTACTTTTATTATTACCGGCAACTTAAACAAGAATGGAGGTAAGGTCAGTTAATGGCAACAACCGTTAAATATTCCCGTTATTTTACTTATATTAAACCAATTACAAATAACAAGACTGTTAAATCAGTGGCTCCTTATATTTTTAGCTTGATCATGATTATAATTTTGGTCATTTTCGCCATCCGTCCAACTATTTCTACTATCCTTAATTTACAAAAAAACCTTGCTGATAGCCAACAAGTATTGGAAGGTTTAAATAATAAAGCCCAAAACTTAATTGAAGGCAAAAAAAATTATAATAATTTACCTCCTGAAGTAAAAGTTAAGATTAATCTTGCCGTACCTGTTAAGCCAGATGTTACTTTTGTTATTGCCAGTTTAAATAATTCATCAAAATCCATTGCTTCGGTCTCTGCTTTGCAAATTCAACCACTGGTTTTAATCGATACAAATCAGCCAAAAACTAATAAATTAGCTTTAGATAAAGTTGATTTTTCTTACAACACTGTAGGCTCTTTTACAAATTTACTGCAAGTATTGCAAAATATAAATAATGCTTCCAGACTTCTACAAATAAATAATGTTACTATAAATAAACAAACAGATAGTCCAACCGTGTTATCAATTACCGGTAACGCATACTATTTAAAATGATATGACTGGAAAACAAGTTTTATTTATTTTAATTTTTACTTTTATTACAGTTATAATCTGGGTAACTTTAGATATAATTCAATCGAGAGCAAATATTGCTCCAACCCCCGAGGTTCAACAGCTTTTGGAACCGATTAGTCCAAATTTTGATACCAGCGGTTTAAAATAAGATGAATACAGGCTTTAAAATACCGACACTCTTAGGACTTGGAGTACTTTTGATAGGTTTATTGGGTGGAGTTTTTTTAGTTTCTAGAAATGAATTAGCCGTTTTTCAAACAAAAGCTACCAAATTTGTAGAGCCTCAAAAAATTACCGTGACAAATTTATCAGGAAATTCTGCCACAATCTATTGGCAGACAAATGAACCATCACCAGGATTTATTAAAGCAGGACAAAGTTCTTCTTCTTTGGATTTAATTTTTAACGATGACCGGGACACAGGCACCCCCAAACCATACAAATTGCATTTTGTAACTTTAATTAATTTATCTCCCAATACCACTTATTATTATAAAATCTTTTCCGGAACTAATTCTTATCCTAATCAACCTCTATCTTTTAAAACTTCGACTGATGTTCCCAGCTCTCCCAATTCCCCGCTGATTGGACAAGTAGTTGATGAAAATTCACAGCCCGTGACAGAAGCTTTTGTTAATTTAAGCATCCCCGGATCTTCCGATGTAACAACAATAACTAAAGTTTCCGGAAATTTTATTTTACCTCTGACCAGTTTAGCCGATCTTTCTTCCAATCCACAGGCGGTTTTAACTGTGTTTTCCGGTGAAAAAAGCTCTAAAATTAATCTAATATTGCCTTTTGCAAAAAATTCATTACCACAAATTATTTTGGGGCAAGATCTTGATTTATCTGCTCAGGAAAGTACTCCTTCTCCTACCTCAACCGTCAAATACGACTTAAATAACGATAGAATGGTTAATGCTCTGGATGCAGGAATTGTGTTTAATAATTTTGGGAAAAAAGGTAAAAATATTCTAGGGGATTTAAATAAAGATGAAATAGTTGACCAAAAGGACGTTGATATTTTAGGTAAATTGCCGAACTAGACAGGTAAGAGCAACTTGTTCCGGCATTAAACCTGCCTTAATTTTATATTCTGTCTCTAAAGTTTTTCTATAAAAATTTTCAAAATCTTTTTCATTAAACTCAATTTTTTGTTTTTGAATTTTTTTTCTCATAAAATCAGAACTTGGCAAAGGTAAAATATTTCTCCGCAGGAGATAATAAATCATTGTTAAGACATACATCACTCCGTACTCTAAAAGTAATTTTTCCAGTTCTAAATAAACTTGTTTTTTACCTTCAATTAAATTATCCAAAAAAGGGAAAGCAGTAATTTCTCTTTCTCCCTCAAAATTATAAATTTTGACCTCCAATTTTTTGGCAGATTTTAATATCACTGAAGTCACTGCGGGATGTCCTGCCACTAAAACTAAAGTCACCTGACCAGATTGCCTGCCCTGAGCTTGTCGAAGGGTTTCCAGATCCATTTTATCAGGAACATTTTCTACCACTACTAATCTTTCACCAGTTTCAAATAATGATCCGGAAAATATTTTAAGCTCTAAATCAGCAATACTGTCTTGTTTTAAATCCAAAAGAGATATTTGTGCACCAGAGAATTCTTTTTTTAATTTTAAAAGAGAATTTCGTTTACTCACCTCTCCCGGACCAAAAAGCAAAATAATTTTCATGGTGTTGTCGCAGATAAACTTGCTTCCGGATTTCCGGATAAAATATCATCAACATATTTTTGAATTCGGGAAAAATCATTGTTGGGAGGAATTAAAACCCAAGCACCATATTCTCCCGGTGGTGGAATTACTAAAAAAGGATTTTTACCAACACTATCAATCACAAAAGACTGAATATTTTTCTGTTGTTTCAACATTTTAATAAATTCCGGATAAAGTTTAACCGGTATATTTGTTTCAATGCTACTACCAAAAGTTTGTAAAAGTTCAACTATTTTTTGAGGATTAGTGAGAGTTTGCGTTGACAAAACCTGATTTTTAAAAGCCTGCAAAACTAATTGTTGTCTTTTTGATCTGGCAAAATCAGAGCCTTCCTTACTGTTCCCATGTCTCGATCTGACAAACTTTAAAGCAGTGTCTCCATCCATATGAGTCAAACCTTTTTGAAAACTTAAATGTTCAAAGCGGCAGAGAAAAAACTTAAATACCTGAATATCGGAATAAGTAATATTTGTGGCAGAAGCTGTGGCAATTTTACCATCTTTATCTACCAAGGCTTTAACTTTTCCGGGATTTAAATTTAATTCCTTGGCTTTTGTTTCATCAATATCCATTTCTTTTTCCTGATAATCACAAAGTTCATTTTCTTTTCCGGGAACAGGATATGAATAATCATCAAAAGAATTTTGTACATCCACATCAATTCCCCCCAATAAATCAACAGCTTTGACAAAACCACTAAAATCTACTCTGATTGCATATGGAATATTAATCCCTAAAATTTTACCAATTTCATTTTCAGAAAATCCCAATCCATCTTTTTTATTTATTCCTAATTGATATAAAGTATTTACTTTGGTTTTATGTTCATCTAACCAAAGATCGCGGGGTAAAGATATTAAATCAACCTGATTTGTGGAGGGTTTATAAGATGCCACCATAATTGTATCTGTTAAATTCGGACCATCATGCCCTGCTCCTGCTATCCCTAAAAGCAGGATATTAACCCGGTTATCTTCCATTATCAAAGATTTATCTTTACCAAAAACAAATCTGAAAACAGAAGAAGAACTGGAACTTTCCCACCAGAAAATAAATAAACCGATACAAATTAAAACAAATATGAGTAAAGCAATTTTGATAATTCCGCGCATAATTTAAATAAATTGGTAAGCAACTTCAACAATTTTTATAAATTCTTGAGGATCCAAAGAACTGGTACCAATCAATAATCCACTTATGTTTTCCTGTTGTAAAAATGCTTTGGCATTTTGACTATCAACACTACCTCCATATAAAACCTCTAATCCGGCAGATGCCGGACCATATTTTTCTTTGAAGGATTCTGCTACTTTTGAGGCATCTTCAGAATTATCAGGATTACCTGTACCTATGGCAAAAACTGGTTCGAAGGCTACTAATTTTACATTTTCCGGCACAGGTGTTTCTTTATTTTGAACACAAACCAGAGGAATAATATCATGCTCTAGTGCTCTTTTGACTTTTTCTTCAACTATTTGATCAGTTTCAGAACAATTTTCTCTTCTTTCTGAATGTCCCAAAATAACTAAATCCACCAGTTCCTTTAAAATTCTGGCTGATTCTTCTCCGGTATAAGGACCATTATCAAAAGCCGATAAATCCTGCGCTCCCACCAACATCGGATAATTACCTACTAAAATCGCTTTTTTAACTTCTTCAATATCAGTATAGTTTGGACAAACCACTACTTTTAGATTTTCTTTTCTTTCTAAATCCGGTCCGACTTTCCCTACCCAATCCAAAGCCTCGGCGATATTTTTGTTTGATTTCCAATTGGCAATAATCCACATATTTTTTAGTTTACTATATCCAGAAGATTTAGGCACTAATCATTTTGAGAAGATCTATTTTGGGAGTCACTCCTGTTTTTCTACCGACTTCTTTACCATCTTTTAAAACAATAAAAGTAGGAATTCCCATTACTCCATATTTAGAAGCTTCTGCCTGATTTTCATCAACATTGATTTGAATTACTTCAACCTGACCTTTTAATTCTTTTTCAATTTCGGAAATGACAGGTTTCATTGCCTGACATGGGGAACACCAACTCGCCCAAAAATCTAAAAATTTTATATTTTTCATAGCCTAAAGATAATAAACTAATTTAACTCGGGTTTGCAACCCTCATTAAATAGTTTGAACCCAAAATTTTGATTAAAGATTACAAATTAGAGTGTTTTGGGTATAACATTATCTAAAAATTTGTAAAGACTTGAAAAAATTATTTAAAGCAATTACAGATCATGGAGTATTCGCCAAAAAGATATCATTTTGTTAGCTACCTCTTTGTATTCACTTGTTAGTTGTTTCCAATTCCTACATTCCTCTGTGCTCAAAAGTCCTGTCTGTAAATCTTGAAAATAACCTTTCCTGTCCTCCGAATCCATTCGACCAATTGTCTTGACAAAGTTTCTATCCCAACCAAGAAGAGGCAGAGAATCAGCCCTTTCTGTTAACCAATTTACAAGAATATCCCATGATTTCGGATTAGTAAGAACTTCCCCTGATAAGTGATTTGCCAATTCAACTCCTTCATCGGATCTACAATTTTTAGGTAAACCTTCCATGTTATTTGATATTCTACATTTTTCAAAAACATCTTGCAATCCATCCACCCCGGGGGTGGAATTATATTGACACCTAAGGATATTTTATATATTTTGAAGCTAGGTTTAACACAAAATCGCGCCATGGCGTGATACAGAAACAGAAAAAACATTGACGGCTATAAAAATGTTGAAGTGATAATTTTAGGTACGTTGGGTTTATTTAACTTGATTAATATAGTTTTGTAAGATTCTTTGGTCATTTCTCTCAATAGCTCCAGCAATAACGGAGCCGAATTTAATCCTATCCTCTAAGGAAATATTTGGACTTACCCCAGCTTTATCGGATAGTGTCAATAGGAATTGTCTCAGATTTGATTTTTTATGAAGTTTAGTTAATTCTTCATAAGTCATACCTATTACTCCTAATATTTGTTCCAAACAGCCCATTAATGCAGTGACATCTTCTCCTGTAACATCACTCTGAAAATTACTGAGGTGTGAGCCGAAGTCAGCTAGGCTGAGTTTTTTTGCAAAGAATTCTATTGCGGCTTCGTGAAGATCTGTAAATACTACAGCAAGTTTCCCAATTTTATCTATACCTATAATCCTAAAACCCTCTATTCGCTTATCTTTAATTTTATTATTAGGATCTATTATAGAGAAAATAACTTCATCTTCACTTTCAATAACTAAGTGATTAAATTCATGCAGTAACGAAATACGAAGCATTTTTAGGGAATTCCAGTTCTGGGGGACATTTTTCATTAAAGCTACATTTTGTTTTTTAAAAGCTTCGGATGCAGTATTTACAGTAATTTTTCTTTGTCTATTATCAGTGGCAGCCGTTGTAAAACGTTCATTTGCCAGTTGTTGAAGAGTTGGATTGCCGGTTCTACCGTCTGAAGCCATTCTCTCCCTTACAAATTGGTCAAGAGTATCTGTGAAAGTAATTGCTTCCTTCAATTGAGGTCTAGTGAGGTCTCCAGGATTATGAAAAGTAAAGATTCCAGCTAAAATGTCTGCGTATTTTTCTCTAACAGGTTTATTTGATAAGTTGTTATTCTGATATTCATCTTCCATTCTTTTAGCTTCAGTAACTAGTGATTCCAAGGTTTCTACGGGAGTAAATTGTTCCCAGGGTCTTGATAAACCAACTGCAACGCCTCCTACAACTACTAAACTACCAATAATCAATTCGCGTTTAGTAAATCCGATTCCGCTTTGTCCGGGTTGAGAAGAAAATGGGCGTGGATTAGTTTTACCAAAATGGGATTGCCTATTAGGATGTTTGCTCCTTTTATGGGCAAAAGTCAGAAATTCTCTTCTATTGTACAAAGCTTCGGTTGACATAGCAACCCATAGTTTACCATAAACCTTAACCCCTATGCAAATTTGAAGTTATTGGTGTCCACCCTTGGGGTGGATTAGCTTGACACCTGCGGAATTATTATTAACTTAAAAATTCAATTCCATACAAGATTATGATATATATTAGAAAACAATATAGTATACGATCGTGGAACTTATTGGTACAAGACAAAATTTGTAAGGATTTGAAAATTAATCACTTTATGGGATTTCTGGCCATTTTATCTGAGGTTGTTCTTTGTCAATCCTCCTGTTAACAGATGACATAGCGGATTTAATTCGTGATTCAATTAGTGAAAGAGCTAGTTGAACTTGCTCCAAATCATGAGTTGAGATCTCATCAGTTGGTTCTGTGTGTTCTACAACTTCTAATTCATCTTCTCTATATATTAATCTTGCCATTTTTTGCTTTAGCCATAAACCTTCATTTGAAAAAACAAAAGAATAACAAATATTACCCTCCTGCACGGGATGTTCAGCTTCTAATATTAATTCGTAGCCAGTTTTCATACTCCCTTTACCTTCTTCATCAAGCAATTCCCCTACCATCAAACCTACCACTAAAACCTGTTTCCCCCCAAGAAAAATATCCGGCTCTTTTGAATCAGAATTTTCATCTAACTGCACAAATATACTAAATGCCTCATCTTCAGGAGAGATATTCATACCTTTCTTGGCAAACTCAGCTTCCATTAATTCTGGGAAAAATGCACTATCAACCCATACCTTATCTTGTATAAAGTGAGCCTTCAGAAATAATTTTCTGACTTGTTGTTTTAATAGTTTTTGTTTTTCACCTTCTTCTTTTAGGAATTTATTAACAGAATCACCTATGGGTACACCAGAAAATTCTTCATTATGCATAATCTATGTCAGTATATCATATGTTTTTAGGTTAATTATTTTTCCACCCCTTTTCCACCCCGGGGGTGGAATTATATTGACACCTAAGGATTTTCCATATATCTTAAGGCTAAATTTAACACAAAATGATAATATCTCATAAAACTGTGGGTTTCGTTTGTAATTTTAAATATTTAACATATCCAACCCCCAAGGTTAAATATCGCCTATTATCGGTTCAAAATATCATTTTGGTGTATATCTATCCAATCAGTTAAATTAGGGATCATCGAAAGTTCAGTATTGTTATCTATAGAACCTCTTATTGGTTTCCACATCCACATCAGAGCTCCGGTTGAGCGTCTCTCTCGAAGTCCTAGTACTAAATCCAGGTATGTCGAAGGAGTTACTGGTATGCTCTCGTCTCTCGTGGGAAACTCTTCCAGCACCCAAGATTTATTAGTGGGCAAGCGGTCAATATATTGTGTCAACGATCCCATATGGGCATAATGATGAATAGCAATATAATCTAGCTGATCCATCACACCCTCAATAACCTGAGTATGTTTAGCAGAAACACCGACGGTAGCAAATTTTTCCGGCATAATAGATTTTAATGTATCGTGTGCTTCAATCAGATAAGCATCAATTTTATCAATGTCAACTGGTTGAGGAGATCTTTCTCCGTTGACATATTCCCATCCTCCACCATCATCTTTACTGATTAACCATTCAGGCTCGTTTAATAAATCAATACTAAACAAAGAGCTTCTCGCTTTAGAATTTGCCTGGATGTCTCTTAATATATCTGACAATAAATCTTGAGTCAAACTTTGACGAAGACCTGTATCGGTAAAAATCTGGGAATGTCTGGCACCAAAGAGATGATCAGCCAGTACCAGCTCGGTTTTAATTTCGTTATCATAAGCCAGCTCCAGAAACGTCCTCGCATCATCCCTCATAGCGCTACTATAGCCTCCATTGAAAAAAGCTGCACCAGAGTCTAATAAACCTATCCTCACCAGTTTAATGCCTGCCAATTTCATATTGGCCAATTCTTGATTAACAGTATCTCTGTTCTCACTCACAGTACTTACAGTCCAAGGCGGATCACCAAAATTATTATCGTAGTCCAAAACCCGCCAGTTTGCTCCCACAGCTAGCCAATTATAGCGACCAAGATGAAAGCCAGCTGATGTAATAGTAACATCCTCCCTGTAGGGATTAGTTTCCTGATAATTTTTAGTGATTATAGGTAGATAAACATGATTAGGCAGTAGAATTATGTCTGCCTGGGATATTGAAACAGTGGTGCAACCTGTAATTAGAACCAAAGCAGTCAATCCTGGCAGTATTTTTCTTAAGTTTGATCCGGTTATTTGCCCATCAATCTTAACATCAGGTCTTAACATAAATAGTTCTTTTTTGAACTTGACCATATAATAGCACTGATAAATGTTTGTGCAAAGTTGTTAATGTCCACCCTTGGGGTGGACTAGCTTGACACCCTTCGATTTTACTCAGGACAAGTTCACTCAAGGCAAGCCTGCGGAATTATCGTTAACTTTGAAGCTAAATTTCACACAAAATTATGACATATCACAAAATTGTGTGGTTTTAGCTATTAAGCATATCTAACCCCCGTATCTAACCCCCGAGGTTAGAGTTAGTGGGAAAATATTTACGTAATAGCATCTCTTGTGATCTTTTGGTAAACTGAAATCCACTTATGCCCGATCTATTTTCTGACCTAAATCCTATTCAAAAACAGGCTGTTTTAAATACAGAAGGACCAACATTAATTTTGGCCGGAGCGGGTTCCGGTAAAACCAAGGTTTTAACCCACCGTGTTGCCTATTTAATTACAGAAAAACAAATTCCTGCTGAAAATATTTTGATGATAACTTTTACCAATAAAGCCGCCGAAGAAATGAAAAACAGAATTTACAAACTCCTCCACACCGAACAACCCTTCGACTCCTTCGACAAAACTCAGGACAAGTCTGCTCAGGGCAAGCCAACCCCAAACTCCCTACCAATCATGGGCACTTTTCATAGTTTTTGTGCTCGGATCCTGCGCAAAGAAGGAAAAGTTTTAGGCTATCCCGTCAATTTTAATATTTATGATGAAAATGATGCCTTGGATGCTGTCAAAGAATCTTTAAAATCTTTAGATCTTTCATCTCAAAAAATCTCCCCTACCAGTATCAGAAGTACTATTTCCGGAGCCAAAAATGAAATGATTTCTTCTTTGGAATATGTAAATTATGCCCAGGGATATTTTCAGGAAACTGTGGCAAAAGTTTATTTAAAATATCAGGAAATTTTAGAAAAAAATAAGGCCATGGATTTTGACGACCTACTGCTTTTAACAGTAAAACTGTTCCAGAATTATCCTGAGATTTTATCAAAATATCAGATCCAGTTCAGATATATTTTAATTGATGAATATCAGGATACCAATGCCGTACAATATTTATTATCCAAACTTTTAAGCAATAGATATAAAAATATTTGTGTTGTTGGAGACGCCAGTCAATCAATTTATGCCTTCAGGGGAGCAGATTTTAGAAACATTGTTAATTTTCAAAAAGATTATCCCAATACAAAAATTTTTAATTTGGAACAAAATTACCGCTCAACCCAAAATATTTTAGATACAGCCAATGCTGTAATTTCCAAAAATAGATCACACCCTATTTTAAAGCTCTGGACTGCCAACTCCGGTGGAGATAAAATTCATATCACGGAAGTTAAAAACGAAACTGCGGAAAGTTTATTTGTTGCCGAAACAATTCAAAAATCTGGTTTGCCTTTTATTTCTTTTGCTGTCCTTTACCGAACCAACGCTCAATCCAGAGCTTTGGAAGAAGTTTTTTTAAAACTGGGGCTTCCTTATGTACTAGTTGGAGGAACCAGATTCTATGAAAGAAAAGAAATTAAAGATATGCTCTCTTACCTCCGGCTTTTTGCTAATCCCGAAGATACTATTTCTAGGGCAAGAATTGAAAAAATTGGTAAAGGCAGAATGGTAAAATTCATGGTTTTCTGTAATGAAGTCATTGCGATCCTGAGCGATCCGGCGATAGCCGGAGAGTCGAAGGAGAAGCAATCTCAGGAAGATAAGATTGCCACGTCGGGTCGAAAAATCGACCCTCCTCGCAATGACAATTATGGATATTCTACTCTGGAACTTTTAGATAAAACTATTGATATCACAGAATATTTTGATTATTTAGAAGATGGGACAGAAGTCGGTAAAACCAGAATCGAAAACGTTCAGGAATTAAAATCAGTGGCTGAAGAATTCCCAAATCTTACTGATTTTTTACAACAAGTCACACTCGTTGAAAATGAATATTCAGCCGATGAAAAACTAAAAAGGAAATTAGGAACACAGGGCAACAGAGAGGCAATTACATTAACAACTTTGCATCAAGCCAAAGGTTTGGAATGGCCTGTGGTTTTTATGGTCGGAATGGAAGAGGGATTATTTCCTCATTCCAGATGCTTACTTGATCCAAATGAAATGGAAGAAGAAAGAAGGCTTTGTTATGTCGGGATAACCCGTGCCAAAGAACAATTATATCTAACTTATACCAGACAAAGATTGTATTTCGGAACCAAATCAGCTAATTTAGTATCCAGATTTATCATGGATATACCGGAAAATCTATCCGATACCAAAGCCCCATCTGCACTTTATCAGGTCGAAGATGGTGAGCGAAGTAGTCGAACCAATGAATTTATGGATGATGTAACTTTAGAAAACCAACCAAAGGATGGTCGTCCTCTGGACGAAGACACCGATGACTGGTTAAACTCATGAAAACAATAATTGGAGGAGCACTGGTTTTAATTGCCTTATTTATTCACTTTTATTTGCCATCTTTAAAACCGGAACCCACTCCAATTGTTGCAGAGGAAGTTGCAGGAATAAATACAGAATCTACCGATTGGCACACCTTACCTCCGATTAAAACAGAATCCAGATTTGCCGAAAAGTTATTAGAAGATTCAGTTGCTATTAAGAAAAAAACAATTTATCAGGATAATCCGGAAGTGGAAGCCGGAACTGATGTTGTTTTAGAGGAAGGAGCAGATGGCAAGAAAACAACCATCACTAAAATTACTTACTATAAATCGGTAGACACCTCGGATGGTGGCACTGAGCGGAGTCGAAGTGACTCCTCCGAGGTGGATCAGAAAGAATACTCCAGAGAGATTGTTGGCATAGAAACTGTTGACCCTAAAGATAAAATAATTTCCCGAGGCACAAAAGTTGTCTGGAAAACTATTCAAACGACTGATGGGGAAATTCGATACTGGAAAAAAATGAGAGTTTGGGCAACTCATTATGATTCTCATTGTTTAGGTTGTGATGAATGGACTTCAATTGGCATGAGACAAGGCAAAGGAGTAATTGCCGTTGATCCTAAAATTATTAAGTACAGAACTAAACTATACGTCCCCGGATACGGCATGGCAGTAGCAGGAGATACAGGTGGTGCAATTAAAGGAAATATTATTGATTTAGGCTTCGAAGATGCTAAAACAGCAGGCTGGAGTGCACGTTTCGTTGACATATATCTAATCGATTAATGTTTTTGGTAATATGGTTCAACTACTTTAATAATTTGATCACCGATTGAATCTCTAAGTAATTTTTCGCTACCCTTACAACCTAGTCCTTTTTGGAAACAATTATCAGGACACATCCAAGCAGGTGTATTTGGAATTTTAAATTCCATTTTTCCAATTGCGAAATGATGGATAAATGAACCATATGGCATAGGTTTCCCAACATGACAATTCATTGTTTCTTGCGGTTCACTACAATCAAAATCAATTCTTAATTCAATCATATTAATGTAATCCCACTTCTACTTTCTTGTAACTTTTACCTCATGAGCTATAGAAACAGAAGATGTACTTGGCCAAATTTCTTTTTGGATTTTCCTGGAAACAGTTTTTCCTAACTCCATTAAATGTTTTTTTCCATTAAAAATCTCCAATAAAACTGGCTCTCCCTTTTCATCCACTTGAACAATCATGTCATCTACATCATAAGAATCATCAATTTTTTTATTGCTCAACTGAATCATTAAAATATCAACATCTTCACTATAGCTAATTTTCTTTGGTACTTTCATAAGTCCCCCTTCTGGCAACATGCACAGTAATTACAATGATTATACCATTTTCGCGTTTAAAAATAACTCTTAAAATATGCCTTTTATCCATTAAACTCATTGCTGTTTCTTGATTTTGCTTAGTAATACCTTTCCATAAAGGTTTTATAACAGTTTGTTTAATTCTGAGTTTAGTAATATTCCAGCCTAATAATTTCCCTCTGGGAATTTTATCTTCTATAACATGTCTAGTAAGAAATATCTTCACTGTCCCATCATATCATTCTTAAAATAGGGTAATGAGCTAGCTGATTGTATCCACCCCAGGGACCAATATTAGTAGATATATTATCAAGTAGCAAGGGTGGAAATGCACAGATATCTTTTGGTATCCAGGGGTATTGTTTTTGTAGTTTCTGGTAAGGGGAGCAGTTC
>JAUSHL010000004.1 GCA_030648645.1 Candidatus Daviesbacteria bacterium | reverse complement strand
TGATGATTCTGATATGGTTCCAGAGGGTTACAAACAAGGTTTTGATTGGGATGGACTTGGTTTGATTGATTATAATGTGGCTGTCCATTATCAATCCGATCATCCTGAATCAGATGATGTTGAAAAAGAGATAGCGTACTACAAAGAGCATATGATTTTGTATAAAGTTCTTCGTGATGGTGAAGTGATAATTATTGATGGAGAAAATGAAGACTTGGTGAAGTAGAAACAATTGATTTATAGTTCAATTTTGCTATTATATAAATATTATGCGGTAGCTGCCTTCTGGCAGCGTTGCTCTATAGAAATTGAGCTACCGCGTAATTAAGTATATTCCGCGGTAGCTCAATGGTAGACCTGCCTGCCGGCAGGCAGGGCAGATCGCTGGTATAATCGAATTATGAAGTACTATGTATATGTAATTCAGAGCGAAAAAGATGGAAGTTTATATAAAGGTTTAACAAATAATCTAGAAAGAAGATTGAAGCAACATAATCAGAATAAAAGTCAATCAACTAAGGGCAAAAGCCCTTATAGATTAGTTTATTTTGAAGAATGCTTAGATAGGATAGAAGCCAGAATTAAGGAAAAATATTTTAAATCTGGGGTAGGAAGAGAGTTTTTGAAGAGAACATTAAAAATTTAATATTCCTCTGTAGCTCAATGGTAGAGCAGATCGCTGTTAACGATAAGGTTGTAGGTTCGAGTCCTACCGGAGGAGCCAGTTAGGACGGGAAGCTTGTAAAACACCTATTTGGGTTGCTATATCAAGCTTTCCTCTAGGTTCGAAAATATCCTTATCATTTTCCCCTATATTTTCCATTTTCGAACTATTAGTCAATTTCACAGCTTCAGCAAGAAGCTTAAATGTTTTTGAATACTCAATACTAAGTTTACCTTGATTAAGAGTTAGTTGGGTAAAGACCATATTTATAAGAGAGCGTTTATCCTCTTCTCTTTTAGCCTTTTGGTATATTTGTTTTGCTCGTTGGGATAATTCATAAATATTTATTCCCAGTTGGTGATACTTATTATTAGCATTATCATGTTTCTTAATAGTCTCTAAGGTTTTATTTAACTCATTAGACCATTCTTTATCTTTCCTGTTATAAAATTCCTCTGTAATTTTTCCATCTAGCTTATCTTCATAGATTTTCTCTAAGCGGTGTCTGAGTTGTGTTTCCTTTTGGTGCAGTTCATTGATGGCTGAAGTATAGTAAATAATCTCATCCTTATGGCTTTCTTTTAATGCTTTGCGTATCCACCCGACAATTCGGGTATTCTTAATTTCCAGCTTCTCAAATTCGTCAACCAGTTGTATCTCTACCTCATCTTGAGTCACCCAAATAGACTGAGAACAATTCCGATAATGATTGCAGTGACCATAAATAATACCTTTATGAATCTCCCAAGTTATTATTCCACTACATTCAGCACACCTGAGAAGACCCTTGAACCTGTAATCATGCTTGTTATATTTGGGTGCACTTTTACTCCTTAGAACTTTTTGCACTTTCTCAAAAATCTCCTTGTTTATAAAAGTTTCTTGACCTCCATCTGTTAATTCATTGTTCCAGCGGTTTTTACCAACATAAAAGGGATCTGAAAGAAGTGTGTGGATTCTACTTTTAACTACCTTACTGCCACTATCATTCCTTAATCCCTCTTCCTCCATGGTTTTTGTAAGTTTTTTGAGAGAGTAATCACCACTGGCGTAAAGATCAAACATTTTTTTAATAAGCGAAGCTTTTTGTTCATCAATCACATGAACTTTGTGTCCTTTTTCTCCTACTGTTTTATACCCCAAGGGAGGACGGGTAGGAAGAACACCTTGAGCAAGTTTCTCCTTCTGACCTTTTTTAACATTCTCAGAAAGTAATCTGACATAGTATTCGGCGGTTGCTACCTTGACCCTCCACATAAACCACTCATGTGATCTGGAGTTTTTATTTAAAATACAGCTTTCTTTGGCTAAATGGATCTGATTATCTTCATTTTCCAAAACCCACTTATCAATACTTGGAACATCGGCAAAATTTCTGGTAAGGCGATCTGTGGTTTCCACAATTACTACTGAAACACCGTTTTGCTTAAGATACTGCATCATTTCATTAAAAACTTTTCTTTGTACCTTGCCTCCTGCTGATTCAGAAACAGCGAAAACTTTTAAATCAGTAAAACCATTTTTATCAGCATAATCACGAAGGTACTTTTCTTGAGCTGGAAGAGAGTAGCCTGTTTCCTCTTGCTCTTTTGAACTGACTCTACAAAATAAAACTGCTTTCATAATTATATCCATATATACCTTAATTTAACTATCAAGTAATGTCAAGTAACCATGCCTAATACTGTCATTTTGATTTGGTCTTATAAAGACCTCTTGTTATAAACTGCAATTGAAAAAGGAACTTATCCGCCTTCTTGAGATACTGTTTATATCTTCTGGTCATTTTACCCTTGTAATATTCTGTTTTTGCTTCTTCTCTTAGTCTATCCAGATCAGGAGCACTAATGGTTTGACCCGCTCCCTTAAAAAAACCACTCAGGTTTCTGCTGTTGTAGGTTAAGTCATAACAATGTCTACAGGCAAAATACTTACCACCTAAATAAAGTGTACCTACTCGTCTGCCACAATATTTTCCACTAGCATACCAAGGACAAGTAAACCAATATCTTTTACCTCCAAAATGACATGGAGTAGTAGTTAGGGGTATTTTATAGTCAAAGTCTTCTTTTGTGTCATCCTGTTTTGTCTGTGTGTAGGCTATCTGGAGATGTTGGTCTTCGCGGTATGTGTTAACTGAAATACTCACGCTACTTTTAGTGTCTGACCAAGTATTCGTCCACGATATTACGCCTGATTTCCAGCAATTCTCATTAAGATAGCCGTATTTCTTTAGCCACCAGGTTTGTATTTTCTTTAAACTGTCTGATTCTGCTTTCTTTGAACTGTAGTATCTTCCCATAAATTATTTCCTAAAATTGCCGAAATCATTAAGGATTCTGACATATTAGCTTCAATTTTTTCTACATTTTCAACAAAATTTTACCAAACGAACCCATTTAGCCACGATTTATATCCTTTTCTCCATCAATATTCACATCTATTGCTAAGGGTAAGGGAGGCTTTTCGCCGTTTCGGGTAGCCTGTATTCTCTGTAGTTCATGGAGTGCTTTGTATAAGTTGCGTTCTATAGCTGATTCATAACGTAGGTAGGTGTCTTCTAGTAATCGGATGTCTCTATCTGTAACTCTTGGTTTGTAACCCTCTTTGGTGACCTCTTCTTGACTATTTATAAAATCATCAAGTACCGATTTGGTTATTCTCGGATTATGAACTTTTAGCCATTGTTCTGTTTCAGCTTTAACAGCTCTTCTTAATCTGATAGTCCACATGGTAATTCGTTCAACTAAAAGTTCTTCAACTTGGTTTTGTGGCTGACATTCTTTAATTAGACCCTCATATAACTCTGTGATTTCGTTACTTTCTTCTTTGCTCAATGCACTGCTTAAAATGCCATGTTTGATGGCATTAAGTCTACTAACCTCTTTCCCTTCTTGTGTTTTGACCCCACCCAGTTTGGCGTTTTCTATATTCGCTTGGATTTGTTTCTCTGATGTCATATTTTACTCAGTAAATGCCTCCAGTGCTTTCATTAAATCTTGTTTGGTTTCATATTCGCCATCATTATAAAAACTACAAAGACATCCAAGATTGCACTCCCTCTTGCCATAACTGATCCGCAGGTAGACTTTTAAAGGCTTGTTTTGCCAATTTATCGTGCGTAACTTATTGTAAAAACGGCGTTTAGAATGAGTCTGGCATCTATCTATGATCTTGCCGTTTTTTACTACTTTAAATGTAAAATTTAGCTTGCTTTGTTTCATAATGATAATTCCTCTTGTTTAGACTCAACAACAGAGGCTTCCGACATTTCGGGTGCACTATTAAAAATGTCCTCAACCTCTTTAGTAAAACTATCTCTCTCCTCTTCTGGCAAACCAGCTTTTTTCAGATTCTCCAGAGTAGAGCTTTTTATTTTCCATTTATCAGGATAGCCTTTGCCTTGGGACTCTCTTTCGACAAGTTTTAGTCCATGTAAGTCTTCTAAAATTCTTCTTGTAGTGTTGGTAGGATAGCTAATTGTAGTAGCAACCTCGGTAGTTTCTAATTGCTCTTTTGCCTTTACCAAAGTTTCAAATACTAATTTTCGCTTTGTGGGTATACTATCTAAACCAATTTTATAAATAAGTGCATAATCATCTTCTGTAAAACTGCCACCACTCATTAAACTAAACGCAACAGATAAAGTAATAAGCTGTTTAGAAAGCCTGGTTGGAAGTTCAGGATCAGGTATCTGCTCAATCTCTCTGGTAGAATAACTCTCTCTGATAATTCCACTACGGGCTTTAACAACAAAGCTTGCTAAATGAGCAACCCGATCTATTAACCATTCAGGAATAACTATTTTTTCCTCTGGAATCTGTACTCCTGCTACAAAATCGGCAACGGCATTTTGGATCTCTTCTCTCATAGTAGTTTCACCACCACTATTACCGATAGCCTTTTTAGCTAAAGCAATTTCATCGGGTTGGATTGGTCTGTACTGGATGAACCGTTCCCCCAATACTGAGTAAATTTCGTGGTGTCTGTCTATAACTGTTGTAACTCCTGCGATAAAGCCTATTTTTCCTTCCCAATCTTTAGTTTCACCAGTCCCAAATTCTTTTCGATAAGAACCATCAAAGATTTCCCTGAGTTGAGAAATAATTGCCTGTTGTTTATCCCTGTGCATGGTTAAAACTGTGGTGAAATCTTTATAAGTGAGAATTGTTCCAAAGGCTAACCTTAATAGTAGACTGGCAGTTTTCTTTTCCTTTTCTCCACTTAAAAATGTTTGAGGTGTTAAGTCAGAAATGGGATAGATATTATCAACTTTGTTTAATCCTCTTATGAGTTCTGTTTTGCTTCCACCAGGGGCAGCTACTATAAATAGCCAGACTGGGTCAGCTTGCAATTTATTAGCCAATACAGTACCCACAAGCACCTTAATCAACCCTTTGTCATTGATAAGCAACCATTTATGTATTATTTGTTCTAAAGCCTCAAAGCTAATTGGATTTCTGGAAGTTGCAATAGGTTTTTGACCTCTTCCTTCCCTTTCTTTTTTTAATAATCCTTTAAAAGTTGCTAAAAGAGCATCTTCTCCTTGAGGAGGTTTGACATTAGTTAAATTCCAAGCCTTTACCATTTCCCACAATGGTTGCCATTTATCTAAATCTTTGAGGTTATATAGAAGGTATCCAATATAGGAAGTGGTATCAGTGTTTCTTGAACCTTGTGTAGTACCTTTAGCAATTTCTTGAATGGGTTTTTTGACTTTCAAACGATCTATAACCCATTGTGGTAGATCAGCAAAACCTGTTTCTTCGGGAGTTAATTTCCATGTATATAATCCATCTTCTTTTCCAGTATTTTTATCATAATGAGTGCTTGGTGGAAGAATAATAATGCCCTCATCTCCCCTGAAATCTACCCCTAGCATTAACTCACCAACTGTATTTTTAATAGAAAATCCTGGGTGTTGAAAATAGTAATGGTATCTTCCTGGACTTGTTTCTACCACTGCCGTAGGAGGTAATCCTGATGGTATTTCAACCCCATCGATATCAACTACCACCACACCAGAGACTGCTCCAGTAACAAGGGCAATATTATAATTTGGATTTTCATCCCACCATTTGGCTACCTGTTCTCTGGATGGTCTTTTGGTTTGATATTCTTGCCATTTAACAGCAGGTATTTTCCCTCTGGCAGGAATTATGCACCAGCCTTGATCGTAATAGTGTAAAGCCCAATCTTTGTTGGTTTTTAAATCTTCAGTTTTCATAATTCCAAGAAGTCTCCTTTTGTTTGATTGTTGTCACCCTCAAATTCAATTTTGGTAAGCAGATTAAAGAAGTTTACAAGGGTATTTGCCATCTCAGACGCTTCCTGAAGTTGTAGCTCAACGAAATAGTCTTCTTTTATAATCATTCTTAACTCCTCCACAAGCTCTGGACTTACCATGTTTGTTTCTCCTCATATAACCGAGCTTTGATGATTTTGAGTTGCTGAAAATAAGTGGCAGGATTTACCTTGAGCTCGCCTTTATGGTAGGATTCGATTAGTTGTTCCAGACCTGCATCCTTTTTAAATAGAAATAGGGCTTTATAGGGGTTTTGCCGATCTATGGCATCAACTGGGTAGAATAGGGATAATGCCGTCGCTAAGGCGAGGTCTGAAGTTGAATAATAATCATTTAATTTTAATTTTTCTTGAATCATAGTCATCTACAACCTGACTATCTCAAAAGTGAATAATTAACTTTTAAGTTTGGTTGAGTAACTTGATAATAAACTTCCCTCTAAATCAAGATTAACGAGAGTGTGTAAGAGTAAAACAAGAATGGGAAAAATAGTTTTTTGAAGCAAAATTTTAACTACCCTCTAATCTATTTGAAGCTCTGCTTTAAAATACCCTCCCAATCCCTCTTTAGTCTAAAAACTTTGCCATTATTTGAGTTTTGGTGTCATCAAATTCAAACCTTATTTTGCTATCCAATTTATTTCCCTTCTGTAATTCCTTTATGGCAAACTCGATTAGTTCCACTTTCCGTGTTTTACCTGTATTCCAGTTGGACAAACGAGTATCCGTCTGATCTTTTGATAATTTAATGCTCTCAAACACTGAGTCTACTGTTTTAGCTACACCAAGAGGCGAAAGTAACGCTTGAAGTAATCTAAAATGCCTTGTTTTTTCTCCCCCTATTTTCCGCTTATTACCATATTTGCCAAACTTTAGGTAACCTACTCCTTTTTCAACTACACAATAAGGAGGATTTTTAGTTGTTTCTGTTTGTGAATCCAGAGCTTCGTTGCTTTGATTTTGTTCTTTGTCAGCAGTAACAAATTTTTTATAAATCTCTCCTATAGCCTTATAAACTTCTGGTAGTTTTTCATGATTAATGAACTCCAAGTTATACCAACGATCTTTTCTCTCCCAATTTTTGAATAAGCTCTCTCCTTTAAATCCTTCAATAATTTCATCGATTATTTCTACCTCTCTTCCCTTAATAGTAAGTCGAGCAACTGGTACAAGAATGCTATCTGGACGACTGTGGGATTCGTATATATCCCACATTGCCTGTAAAATATCCCATTTATTTTCATAGGCATATCTAGATGCAGTATCTGTTAAATTTATTTTTGATGCTAAAGGTTTATTCTCTTCTGTTGGTACGACTAGTTTCTCTGTATCTTTTTGAGCAATTAACCTCTCTAATATCTGTACAAGTTGCTTAAATTTTTGAGATAAAACTTCTAATTTAGTAGCACTCTCATGTATCATTTTAGGATTATCGGTAATTGGCTCCCACAAAGAGGCACTTGGTTTATTTGGGTCATTTGAAGGTGGGGTCTCACCCACTTTTCTTGAAATGAAAATAAACTTTTTACTATGTAAATTAGTAAGTATAGCTTCTAAATCATTGGTATTGGTAACTTTAAACATTCCGAACTTACCATGAGGTACTGGAAAACTATCCTGATCTCTCAATTCCCATTCATATCTTATCGCACGAACAACTCGCCACATTCTTCTTAGTGTCCGTTCAGATTTATCAGCTAACCACATTTCTATTTCAGCTTTATAGTCCTTTTCTGAATTTGATGTGAGTCCTTTTGAAACATCTTTGTATATCTGTTTAACCTCAGACTCGAGCTCCCCCAATCTAGATTTATCAACTTCTAAACTCCATCTGTAGGGTGTTCCTCTCCTACCAAGTGTATATTCATAAAGTACTTTTACTGCTCTTTCATTTTGGATAGCAAAAACAAAAAACCTTTTTTCTTCTGAAGATAGGTTAAATTCATTTGGAAGCCTATTTAAATCCTCATCTGAGGGATATACTACCAACTCCCCTTCTTTGGTATAGAAAGCAAGATGTTTAATATTCTCCAGTATTTCTAATAGTCTAAGAAGGTTGTCTAAAGATAGATCTTTTATCATAATCATTTTAATTTTTTCAACTCTACCCGATTTGTCGGGGGATTGATTTTATTTGGTTTTATTGTATGCTAATATCAAGAAATATCAAGTACTTATGACTGCAAAAAAAGATAAAGAGTTGGGATTGTATTCACTTAAAGAAGCCTGTGAGCTTTTAAAAGTTCACCCACAAACCCTTAGACAATGGGATAAAAAAGGTCTTCTAAAAGCTGTCAGAATTGGTCTAAGGCAGGACAGACGTTACAGAAAAGAAGATATATTAAAATTAGTTCATAAGTGAGTAAAAATAATCTATCTCCTAAACAACGATCATTTATAAATGCTTATTTGCAAACAGGCAATGCTACTGAGGCAGCAATGCAAGTCTACAATACAGGCAAAAGAAGTGTTGCTGCTCAAATAGGCTACGAAAACCTGAGAAAACCTGATATAAAACAGGCAATAGAAGTACATTTTGTGTGCGAAGGGTTATCTCCCGTCTATATTGCTGATATGATGAAAAATGTTTTAGATCATGGCACTATTACCCAAAAGTTAGAAATTTGTAGAATTTATTTTAAAATGCATGGGTTATCGTGACCCCCTATACCACCTAATTCTATTTTGGAAATAACCCTTGAATCCTGTTTTAAATACGTAATATATTTTTGTGCAATTTATCCCTAAAAAGGTAATAGTTTATCTGAGGAGACTTTTAATGCCTTTGCCATCTTATAAAGTGTTCTAACTGTAGGATTTCTTTCACCTCTTTCAATCAATCCTATATAGGTTCTATGCATTGATAACATTGCTGCAAGTTCTTCTTGAGTAATTCCTTTAGATTGTCTTAACTTCTGTAGCTTTTGTCCAAACTGTTTTAGTATATGCTTGTGTGTAATTGGTTTTCCCATTACCCCATATTAGATACTCCCTGTATCATTCTCGACAGACTCCTTGTAATCATTTAATGTCAGGGGTAGAATCATATCAGAGTATATTGATATGGAATGGCTAATATTACTGGCAATAATTGTAGGCATAATCTACTGGTCTAGAAATAGTTCAGGTAAAAATCAAGACCTCCAAATTGAGAACCAAATTACTACATTAGTTGAGGAATCCGACAAAGCACACGATTATGTGAGTAGGTATCTTAATAAGCTTATAAATGAAGATATTCCAAAATGGGAAAAAGAAGACAAAGAGAGAGACGAATCAATAAAGCAGCAATATAAAAAAAATGGTGAGCCATTACCTAAATATCTTTCCAAAAATCCTGAAGGTAGAAAAGATCAATTACGTGAATATACACAAGCTTTAGAAGACATAAAGGAAATGAGGAATTATGTTATTAAGTGGGGCGTTAAAAATAGATATGCTACTCCGAAAGAAAGATTAGAAATTATGTATGATTGGAATACATATATCCAAACTGTCGCCAATAGATATTATTATAAAGGATTTGAAGGAATTGCACCCACAAATGATGCTTATGAAATGGAATCAGTTTTATTGAAGGAGATTAAGAATAAGTATAAACAATCTGGGTAAGCTATGATAGTTATTTTTATAATCATTAGCATATTTATTGCTCTGTTTATTTGGGATTTGTCTCTTCAGAGCCAGGTTTACAAATTGTATGGTGAATGTTCAAAATTGTTGGAAGATATTCAGAAGACGGATAAACAAAGTTATGAACAGGTACAAAAATTATATGGCAAAGATTTAGATATGATAGGACATTGCACGCCTACGAATTTTCCTGTTTCTTTACTGCATAACTTAAAAAACATCTCTACTTTAAGATTTTTATGGGATCGTCTGATCCAAGTGAAAAGAAGTGGATTTAGTGATACATTGTAGTTAGATTATGTAAGAATATGATCTTATGGCTAATTACCCAAATAAAGTGCGGTCAAAAGTTAATAGACAGATTATACTAAGAGTTTTAAAAATAATTCCTTTGATTGGGATATTATTCTTATCCGTTTATTTGTTTTATTTGAGCTTTACTTACAAAGATATTTTGTATTCTTCATTGGGTCTAATAGTGATAATTCTTGCTGTTACTTTTTCTGGAAAATTAGGTATATTCAACCGCCAAATTTCATTAACCTTCCATAAAACTCTTTTTGAAGGAGTTAGAGATTTCCGTAAATTTAAAGTGTCTGCTGTAAAAATAGAGAAAGATGGAATGATGTCTCTCATCAAGCGATGGGAATATAGATTACTCTTATTAATATGTTTGGGATACATATTGATTCGATCTCTCATCTCCAACCTGTACACAATCAATATTCTTGAAGTTTCTCAAATCACAACTGGAAATCAACAGGTATTTCAACTCTATCTAACCGCTGTATGGCAACAATTTTCAAGAGTCTGGGTATATGAACTAATCCCATTAATTGTAGCCTTTATTGTAAGTATCATTCTATTTACAGTTAGAAACCAAAGAAAACGTAAAATACTTAATCCATCCAACAGTATAGGTTTTGGGGTTATTTCACTTATTGTTTTAGTTATTTTATATTTTGTTAGTGTTTTCATTACACTACAATACTCAAAATTTCTTACATACAGCAATATTGATTCTATAACCTCAAAAATAAACAGTAGTAACGGTGCAAAATCCTTAAATATTCTAGCTGATAACAAAGAGATCATTGAAAACTTAAGGAAATCTGAAAACATGCCTAATATTATTGGAAACAGCGATAAACTCAGTGAGGCAATTCTCCTATCAGTCATGTTAAACCAAGTTAAAAGTATATCTTTTTATCAGCAGGTTATCCTGCCGTCAGCAATATCCGATAAAAAAGTTGTTCTAAAACTTCCAAACGACATCTTGCTTTTACCTAATGGAACTCTGGTCATCAAAGAATTAAATAAAGCTCCTATAGAAGCGATGAGTCCTGTGTTGGGAAGGCTTATGGTCAGAAAGTATTTTGATTCAAAGTATGTAAAGGAAGAACCCCAAATCCAAGTAATGGGAAGACAAGAGTATTTAAAATTCCGTGAAGATCAGATAAATGAACAACTAGCTGAAATTGACAAATATATTACTAATACACAGACGCTTATTAATGCAGCTTATGCAAATATCAGTGAGGATAAGCAAAAAATAGAATCAAACAAAAACGGACTCTCAAATTCCATATCAAGCAAAGATTCGGATTACAATAAATGCAAGACAGCAGGCTATTACTCATATTACTTTGGGACTTTCTCTAGATACTATACCGATTCAGAATGTGATGCACGTCGAGCACAGTGGGATCAAATCATTGCTGGATTCCAAAAAAATATCAACGATTGGGAGCAGTCTCTTAAAACAGATCAGTACAACCTTGGAGAATATCAGAAAGCGAAGGATTTATTAGTGAAATATCAGGGCTTAGTTGCATCACAGAAGGATACTACTCCAGGAGAACTGGGCATATTTGAATCACCAGATAAAATTAAGGTTGTATTAGAATCGACCAGTGATAGAGCGATTGCAGATTATTTTGCCATTGTGGTTCATGAATATTTGCATTACACAAGTTATGTCTCTGAAGAAAGGCAACTTCCCCAGTTCTTTGAAGAAGGACTAACTGAATATTACGCCCGTCAGATTGTTTCAAAGGAGATTAAAACTGAAACGAATGTGGGCTATCCTGCAATAATCCCTATTATAAAAAAGATTGCTCAAGATTTACCCAAAGGTGAGTTGGAGAGAATCTATTTTACTAAGGACGAAAAGTCATTGATTGCGTTACTTAATGATAAATATGGAGATAGTTTTTACAAAGACAGCGAATATTACTTCAAAATTATTCCCTTTTTAGGAGGATCTGATACATTAGAAATTGTAAACAATATTCTTTTTAAGATAGGTGCTCCACAGCTTACAGAAAAAGATTTGTATAGCGAATCATCAAAGTTTGGTAATTCTATTTCAAAGTAGTGAAAGTGTAAGATTTATTATCTCCTTTGTCCTCACAAGCAACTTCAATCTCATCATCTGTATTTGTGTATTGCATAGAGTTTTTATCAAATTCACTATCTAGCTCGTTTGTTTTAGGAGATATAACTGATAATTCCTTGAAGAGTTCCTCTATTGTTTTTGCTTTTGGATATTCGGAAGTAACTGAATAATAAACTCCTTTTTTGTATGAGTATATATGGCATGATAAAAGATCAGTTTTACTAAATGCTACTTCTTCTAAGTATGGATATTCCCCAAGCCCGTTTTTCTTAAGATTCTGAAGCAGTGTAAGTTGAGTAATCATATCTTCAAGGATTGCTTTACCTCTCTTAATCCGTTCAACTTCGCCTTCCTTTCCAATGCGACCCCAATCTATTGTTAAGTTTGAGGTATCAGTAGTAAGACGAGTTGCTTTATAAGCGGCAGAATCGTAATTACCGTTCATATAATCTCTTACAACCAAATAATAAGACTTTAGATATTGCCTGTATTTATTTAGGATTTCATACTCATAAGACATTGATTTCTTTATTTCTTCTTCGTTTTGAAAAGTAAAATCATCCCTGGAGTATTTTTCTAGAGAACTAAGCTCATAGAAACTAGCAGCTACTTTATTATTTGGGAGTTTTGCAGCAGTTGCGAGATAATTTAAAGCGATTGAATAATCCTTTAATGTCTCAAGGAGATTTATACTAAAATCCATAGCTACTTTATTATCTTGGACTGTTTGGTTTTCTTTCTGATAGTAATTATCAACAGAAGTCAGAAACTTATCACTGAATTCTTTTATTGAACCAAAAAGAAGAAAATTTGATTTTCTTATATTTTGGAAGTTTTTCCTGTTTTGGTTAATTTGTCTTTCGTAGTCTTGAACCATACCTTGTACTAATTTGGCAGATTTAATTGCTTTATCTAGGTTAGTCAGGGTATCCTTTATGGAAGTATCTGGTTTCTGAAAAAAATAGGTTTTTATGTCCTTAGATGCTTCATTTTGCGAATTATTATATTCCTCTAAAATGGTCAGTTTTTCTGTGAGTGTAGATTGGTAACTACTAATCAATGTTTTTAGATACTGATATTCTTGGTATTTATAGGCTACCCCAGAGATGAGTAAAAGGATACAAATAACAGCAATAATTATTTTAAGTTGCATAGTTTAATTAAATCCACAAAACAGTTTGCAGACTCCTTGTAGACTTATTGATTTGATTTTAGCACACATGGCTATGATTTACATTTTGAGAATGAAAAGGTTTACCCGATATGTCGTATAATCAAATAGCCAAAAGGTACTGAGTCTGCTGAAGGGTAATTTCTGGAAATTCTATTTCTGTTACCCAATTAGTTGTTCTAAAATCGTCCCACTTGGCGAGCCAGTTGGCACTTAATATACCCAATCTGTTAATATACAGCATATAAAGGGATTAAAATATGAAACTGGCTATTATCCTTTCAACCAACAACACAGAAAAAAACTGGAACGCTTTTAGGCTTGGTAATCTAGCTCTCAATAATGGAGACGCTGTTAGCATATTTCTTCTTGGAGAGGGTGTGGAATATCTTAAATATAGCAATGAAAAATTTAACATACAAAAACAGGTGGATACATTTCTTGAGTCAGAAAAGGGAGAAATTCTAGCCTGTGAGACGTGTATGGTATTACGACATCAGGAAGGGGATAAAACCTGTCCGGTGAGCGGAATGAAAGAATTGTATGGCTTAATAAAAAACAGCAATAAAGTAGTTACTTTTTAAGATGATAAAACTCCTCTAGAAATTCTAAAAGAACGTTATGCTAAAAGGGAAATCAACAAAAAGGAATTTGAAGAGATGAAAAATGATTTAAGATGAGGCCTGAACAAAGATAGTGTGACTTTGAAGGATAACAGCCAGGTGATTTTGTGGTATAGTAATCCAAGTCTGACGGAGCCAGATTGGATGTCGGTCGGTTTTTGGGAAAAAACTAAAAGGAAGTTAGTGTGTTTTTACTTTTTGAAGACAGACTTTTGAACAGACAAATCAGGTCTATTATATGTAACTCTGCCCCCACAAAAATGGTAAAGTGCGCCATTTAGATCTTGTATTACTTCGTCCAAGTACCTTAATGCTTGTGGAACTTGTCTGTGATATTCCAGCTCATCGGCCAAACGGTTTACCCCCATAGCCAGTCTTTGTAAAGTAATTGGTAACATTAAGACAGCCATAAGCCATTCTCGAGGAGTTGGAGGTTGTGTAGTTTGTTCTACGGAACATATGTGTGCTTCTTGTCTTTCCATGTCCAGTATTCTAACATATAAACATTTTTTTTGTTATTCCCTTTCTTGTCCAAAACAATTTTTTCGCAAAACCTCCGATGACGAACCAATTAATCCTTCTGGTTCAGAAACGCTTATTTCTCTATCTAACAGTATTTGCACTTGATGTCCTAATCCAATAAATAAAATTCCTATACCTCCTTCCGGAAGCGTATTATTTATTCTTTGGGCTATATAAACATCCCGCTCTTCAAGAAGAGACCACTTTCTGTTCTCATAAGCTAAACGAGCATCGATATACGATTCTTCATCTACTGGATTAAATATGGCATGTTGGCTGTAGTACTCTTCCATTAAAAGTCTCTCACTCTCTGTTCCTAAAATATGCGCTCCTTTTTTTCGGAGTAATCGAAGAACGTTATAATTAGGCGTTTGAGCTTGATTAACAATTCTTGTTAGTTGTCCAACTGAGGCATCTGGTAATCCGTCTTGGTATACTCTTAACTGAGAAAAATCTACGGATAAATTTTGTATATAATGTAAAATGTTATCCCAATATTGCTGGCTCATTTTCGCTATCTCTGCATCAACAGGGATTTTGCCTTGCAGGCTTCCAAAATCAGCTTTGGTGTGGATGATAGGAATTACTATTAGACTACGGGTTTGTGTCATAATCGCCTATTATAACGCAATGATTACTTTTTATCTATTTGTCTATTGCAGCTTTTTGGTTCGTGGCTAGGGAGGAGCTAAAGAAATCAGCAATATTGATATTTTTGTAGATTCACCAAGAGGCAAGATCATAATGTGATTAATTATAATTCTATTGATCCACTGATCAAAGACTATATTCTAAAGGATCAACTCCAAATTATATGAGTGAGTATGGCTATGAGGAATTTCTTAACTCATGGATACTTTGGTGTAGATTTAAAATCGTTTGGGAGACAGCAAATAAGACATTGCCAGAATTTAAGAAACAAATTAAAAGTTTGCTAGAGCCAGTTGGCCCCAATTAAATCGGGGTTGGCACTTAATATACCAAGTTTAGCCTCAATATTATATCCCAATTAGGCTTGACAAGTTGCCTAATTTGGTATATATTAGGGAATATGTATATTCAAAGGCAGTTGGAACCGGTAGTAAAAAAAAGCTTATTTAAAGGTAAGATAATCATTGTTTATGGCGCACGGCAGGTGGGTAAAACTACCCTGGTGAAAAAAGTGGCGCAAGATTCCGGCCAGCCATTTGGATATCTAAACTGTGATGAACTGGATGTTTTAAGTCAATTCCAACAGGCAGATAGTTCACTAGCTTTGAAACAGATGGTAGGTAATAGTAAACTGGTAATTATAGATGAGGCTCAAAGAGTAAGAAATATTGGGTTGAAGTTGAAATTATTGGTTGATAATTACCCGGAAACCCAGTTATTAGTGACTGGGTCCTCATCTTTGGATTTATCAAATGAAATCTCTGAACCTTTAACTGGCCGTAGTGACGAGTATTGGCTGTTCCCATTATCAATAAAAGAAGTGTGGCAGAAAAGCGATAGTATTTCGCGGGAAAGGGATATTGAGAAATGGTTGGTTTATGGGAGTTACCCGGGTGTTTGGAGCTTGGAATCAAATGAAGAAAAATCTCTAAAAATAAAACAGTTGGCGGCAAACTATTTATATAAAGATGTATTGAAGTTTAATGAAGTAAAAAATTCAGAAACAATTCTAAAATTATTGCAGGCTCTGGCTTTACAAATCAGCAGTGAAGTTTCATTTAATGAACTCGCTACCACAGTTGGCATTAGTAAGCAAACCGTTGCTTCGTATATTGATTTATTAGAAAAAGTTTTTGTTATTTTCAGCCTCAAGCCTTATTCCGGCAATTTACGGCAGGCTTTAAATAAAAAAAGAAAAATCTATTTTCTGGATGTAGGAATGCGAAATGCCATAATTAATAATCAAAACCCGTTAGCAATTCGGGATGATGTGGGAAAATTGTGGGAAAATTTTGTGATAGCTGAAAAGTATAAAAGTCAATTAGGGTTGGGTTATAAAACAAACTTATATTTTTGGAGAACTTACGAGGGGCAGGAAGTTGATTTAGTAGAAGATAAAGGAGGAGAATTGATTGGATGGGAGATAAAATTAAAAAGGAAAGGGAAAAAACAGCCGAAAGATTGGGGTTTGTATAAAAATTCCAGTTGGAAAGAGATAGATAAAGAGAATTTTTGGGAACTTATGGATGATTAATAACAGTCCTGACTTTTTCTATTCTCTCTCTCATTTGAGCTATCCTTCGGCAAAGTTTGCCCTGAGTAGAATCGAAGAGTCCAGGATCCATTTCTAAGAGATTCTGGATGCGTTTCACTTACCAAAATGACAATCATATGTACAATCTGGGCTTAAGTTTTGTATTTTGGATATTGCAAATGTCATGACACTACAATGTAATGCGAAATCTCATCTGACACACTTTTAAGAAGTCTAAACTGTCACAGAAGAAACTGCATTATTTGCTTTTGCAAACATTTTAAACGTCATTGCGAGCGA
>JAUSHL010000045.1 GCA_030648645.1 Candidatus Daviesbacteria bacterium | reverse complement strand
ATAAACAACTTTTTTGGGGTCTTCCCAAGAAGGACTAACATACTTAAAGTTACATTTTTCTGCAATTTTTTTAGATGGAACATTATCTATCCCAGTAATAATTATTAGCTTAGATAAATTCATTTCATTTTTAACAATTTTTTGTAACAATCCAAGGGCTAAAGTACCAATTCCCTTTCCCCTATAATCAGGATTAAAAAGATGATAACCTAATAAAGCTTCTTTAGTTTTTTGATTAATGTCATGTAAAAATATCTCACCTACTAATTCATCTTTATAATAGATGGCAAAATAATAGACACTGTTATCTTTTTGGGCTAATTTCCTCCATTTGATCCAATCTAACTCTGTAAAGTTTATTTTATTTATCTCATTGATAAGATCAATATTTGGCTCTCTGAGGGAAACATCATCCTGACTATAAATTTTGCCTTTGTATAAAGTCATATATTATATATATAACACTTTTAGCTAAAGTGTGAATCATATTTTACAGATTTTCTAATATTTTCTGTTTGGAAATAGAATTTTTAATAAAAAAGATTACCCAATATTTTTTATGACCTGTTTGTTTTAATGCTTCAAATCTATGAGTTCCATCAGAGATAGAAATATCATCCCAAAAATCAGTTGCTATAATAGGAGGAGGAGTAAATCCTCCTTTAATCAAGACAGAAAAATTTTCTATTCTTTCTTCCCATTTTTCTTTTTCTTCTTTAAAAGGCATTTCTTCCTCTGGTCCCATTGCCCTTTTTAATTTATCCAGATTATATTTAATTAAATCTACCCAAACAATTTTATTTTCTCTTAAAATATCAGCTAATTTTATATTATGCCCTTCATCCCTCAAATACTGCTGAACCCATTCTTCCAAATTTGCTTCTTTTCTTGCCTTCAAAGCACTTTCTAAAGTAAATTTTTTAGCCATAGGGAAAGTATACTATTTTTACAAACTAAATCTCTGTCTAAATAACTTAACTTTATTTATTTCTAATTTCTTCAAAGCTCTATATCTTGCATAACCATCGACTAAGAATAAATCTTCTCCTAAAATAATTAAAGGTAATATTTCTTTACCTTTTTTAATTAAATCTATAAAATTATCTCTTCTCTGGATATGCAAAGAATTTTGATCATGCCTCTCGATCATTTCTTTATCAGTAATAATTTGAGAAATATCAATTTCATCCAGATACCATATACCTTTATCAATTTTATCTATAGGGATATCCTCAGCTTCCATAGCCAATGTTTTACACACATAATTGTAAATATCAGGAACGTTTTTCCATTTGATAATCATAAAAATCTAAATTATTTTGCTTAAAATCATATACGTAGTTATTAAGGTCGTTTTCACCATATCTAAATTATTATATAGATAATTTATAAAGATTTATAGCATTTCCACTGAAAACTTTTTCTTTTATATCTTCTGATAAATTAAGAGACCGCACTAATTCAATATGTTTTTTGATACTACACATTGGATAATCAGTTCCAAAAATAACTTGATCTGGTCTATCTTTAACAGTTTTTAATAAAACCTCTCTCATTTTTTCTATACCTCCGCTTTTTTCTAAAACTTCATCGTCAGCTGTTCCTGCTAACTCAAAATAGATGTTTAGAATATTTTTAGTAACTTCATAGCAGTATTCAATTCTAGGCCAGTAATAATGAGTAATAACTACCTTCAAATTTGGGTACTTTTTAGCCACTTCTACTATATATTTTGGATCATTATATTTGGATAACTCAGGATTGTTTGAATTTTCTCCAGTATGAAAAATAACAGGAATACCCAAATTTTGGCACATTTCGAAGTAAGACAGGCATCTTTCATCTGTAGGATAATATGGATCATGCCCAGGAAAAAACTTAATACCTTTAATTGTTCCTTGAATAAATAATTTTTTATATCTATTAGCCTCACTACTTCCTCTTTGAATAATTTGCGGACTACCTAAAAGAAATAAATTATTCTTTCCTTTAATTAGAGAAATTGCAGAATCCAAATCAGCAATTTTGGCATCATTTTCTATGTTATCAGGAATAATAATTGCATAGCTTACATTATTTCTCCTCATTTCCTCTAGTAATTCATCTAAAGCATCTTGCAAAGAAATTGCCTGCTTTTCATAAATAGATAGATGAACATGAGAATCAATAATCATAAAAATTATCTAGCTGACTTTCTGCATTACCATTACTAATCGGTGGCGTGATAACTGAATACCTTTATCAGTTGTAAACTTTTCAACATATTTTTGTAATAATTTTTTATCTTTTTCTGAATCAAAGTCTTCAAAAATAGGAACACCCTGTAAAAAAAGATCAAATTCATCATAAGAGGGGTAATATTCAAAGTAATGAAAATTATCTGCAAAAATAACTTTAAAACCTAATTTTTGAAGTTCTTCTAGATTTTCATCTAAAGTAGATCTATCCCATTTTCCATAATTTTGTCCTCTGCCAAAGATCTTTTTTAACTCTGTACAATCTTTTTCCCCTATCCCAATTTCAAGATAATATCCTTCAGGTTTAAGAATCCTGCAGTATTCCTCATAATAAGATGGTCCTCTTCGACAATAGGCAAGATCAAAAAAGGAATCATTAAATGAGGTATTGCTAGCATCTTGCAACGAGTATTCGACATTTTTACTTCTTCCATCATCACTATGGCTTTCTGCTATACCCAAATTTACTTTTGAAGTATCAATCCCATATATTTTTTGGAAAGAAGGTGCAATAGAAAGAGTAAATTTACCATCAGCACATCCAATATCCAAAGCAGTTTTATCTTTTGAACTTAACTCTATAATTTTTTCTTTAAAAATCTTTTCAGGGTCTTCTGCTGGAAATTCCTTTTCATATTGAGGACTAATACCATATCCATAGCCTCCTAATTTTTTAGCGACTTTATCATAAAAATCTTTTGACATAACAAAAGTATATCAAGAAATTTCAACATCGTACATTAGGATTATCTAACACACAATTTTCGTTATACAATCATTTTGTTTTTGCTTTATTCATAATTTTTTAATTTTATCACTTATCAATTTAACATTTAATGTTACTCATAAAACCATGAATAATCAGGATTTTCTACTTCTAAAATCTTGCTTTTATTCATTTTATAAACTCCATCTTCTTTAACAGTTTCCCAGTTTCCTTCATAAAAATGTATTTCAACCTCTCCGTCTACCCAGTTTTTTGTAGCAAATTTAACAGAAGCAGTATCATCTGTATCTTTATACCTTTCAGACTTAATAACATCTACATCTAAAATATCTGTAAATCTGTTGGTCCATTCCTGAAAGTTTGTTTTCTGAAGATATATTGTGCTTAGTAATTTAAATCCTTCTTCCATTCTTCTGGCTTTAAGATAAGTATAAAAAGCCCTGACTGAATCCTCTGGGGATAGAGAGGGATCAACATTAATCTTTTCAATTTCCATATCAGTAAACTGCGGAACCATAGATTTTGCCTGGTCAGCTCCAATAAACATAGATAATCCTGCCAAACCCATTGTGTTTATACCTACAACTTGCCCACATTGATCTGTCAGAGGTCCACCACTCATACCTTCAACTAGACTAAGATTTGTTTGAAGATAATAAACAGGATTCTTTTTAGAGTAGCGAAAGTCAATAAAATTACCACGGACAACAGTTGCTTTACCTGCCAAATCAGTTCCCATTGGATAGCCCGCGGAAAGAAGTGGTTCATCAGGGTAAAGATTTATCCGATCTGGAATAGATAATACTTTATCAGGGTATTTTTCTTTTGTAAGTAGAATTGCTAAATCAGCATTTTTATCTCCCAAAATTTGATAAGGAGTAATAAAACTCCCGTCAGGGAATATTATTTTAGGACTTGGTTCATCTGCAATAACATGGAAGTTAGTTAATACTTGATTTTCTGAGATGAAAAAACCTGAACCTTCAGAATAACCTCCCACAATTCTTAAAACATTACTCTGAAGCTTTTCCTTTGTGCCAATAGAACAAAAATATTTACCCCACCAGCCATATTCTTTCTTTAGATAATCTGCAATTACAAAAAGAGAGGCAAACAAATATAAGATAGCAATTAATATAAGGATAAATTTAAGTAAATTTTTCATGCTTTTGAAAGGGTAAACAATACAATCAATAATCAATCCAAACAAGGCAAAGATTAATTTAATCAGGAATTTTAGGAGATAATAAGTAGAATAGGTAATTAGTTTTAAAGGGAAGAAATACAGAGGAAAAAGGAGTTTTCTTAAAAAAGTCCTAAGTCTAGTGAATAATTTCTTTACAAACTTCCAGACTTTTTTCATAGCCGTTATCATGAGGTAATAATACTATAAGTAAACCAATAAATAATAGTTAATACTATTTCAACCCCTTTTGTGCAATAATTAGGCAAGAAAATATGAAAAACTACTATCGAATTATGCTTGGTCGCAAAAGTTTATATGCAGAGGAAGCACATACAGGTAATTTCGTTGGTGCTGATTTTGGATTAGATATGGATTTGAGTAATAAACTTCCAGAAAATTGGCGGGATTTTAACAAAGAGTTCATCCCCATATTTCTTGAAAAGCATCTTGATAAAACAAAGGTTGCTGCCGGTCTTGCTTGTGGAATGTTATGGACAATATGCAAAGGGCTTCAAATAAATGATATTGTGTTATGTCCAAATAACAAAGGCTCCTATTTTGTTGGAGAACTTACTACAAATTATAGCTATCATAAGGGTGAGATTCTTCCTCATCGTCGTGATGTTCGCTGGTTTCCAAAGACGATTGAAAGATCTCAAATGAGTCAACCTCTCCAAAATTCTGCAGGATCGATCGGGACAGTAAGCAATATTACTCAATATGCCGAAGAGATAGAGAATTTTATTGCTGGAGATCGCCCACCAACTATTATTTCAACTGATGAGTCTGTTGAAGACCCATCAACTTTTGCTTTGGAAATGCACCTTGAAGATTTTTTAGTGCAGAATTGGGAACACACAGAATTAGGTAAAAAATATAATATTTTTGAAGAAGAAGGAGAACTTGTTGGTCAACAATATCCAAGCGATACAGGACCAATAGACATTTTAGCAATAAGTAAAGATAAAAAAGAATTATTAGTAGTTGAACTAAAAAAAGGAAGAGCGAGCGATGCAGTTATTGGACAAATTCAAAGATATATGGGTTATGTAAAAGAAGAACTTGCAGAAAAAGGACAAACTGTCCAGGGAGTAATCATCGCGTTGGAAGACGATATCCGTATGAGAAGAGCATTAGCAGTTACGCAAAGTATTGATTTTTTTACATATAAAGTTAGTTTTAAGTTAATTAAGGGATAAATTATGACAAATAATCAAGTAAACTCAAAAAAAAGAGTAACCGATCACGGTGAAGTATTTACAGCAGAACGTGAAGTAACCGCAATGCTGGACTTAGTGAAGCAAGAGACAGAAAGAATTGACACTTGATTTTTAGAGCCAGCCTGCGGAAATGGGAATTTTCTTGCAGAGATTTTTCCCTCCAGCTTCCCAGACGTCCCCTGGTAAGGCTACTAAGTACTAGTACTGATTTTGTGCTGACACCTCGGTGATGGAGTCTTAAATAAAATATCACAAATTAGCGACATAGCACAATTTTGTGCGGTTTTTAGTTTTAAAAACCGTTAACGGAGGCCATTTTTGCTCCAAATTAACGATATATTGACAGGTCATAGAATTTAATGGAAAATGATAGTACAATACTAGTCTATGTCTAAAGCTTTAAAAAAATATATTACTGTGGATAGAGAAATACTTGGTGGTACTCCTGTGATATCTGGTACAAGAATTCCTGTGGAGCGAATTTATGAACTTATAAAACAAGGCCATTCATTGGAAGCCCTTAAAGATGAATATTCCTGGGTAGATGAGAAGAAAATTCAATTTACAATAGCTTATCTAATGAAAGCAGGGTTGAATGAGTTCGAGAAAGTTCAAAAGATATAAGCTTCTTCTGGATGAAGGTTTGCATCTTCCCGTCTCCTATCCAAAACTAAATAGTTTACATGATGTTTTACATATTGTTAATACAAAAAATAAAAGTAAATCTGACAAAGTTATCTTTCAAATGGCGGAAAAAGAAGGAAGATTACCAGTGGTATTTAATACAAAACATTTTAAACCACTCATTAATAAGAACTCTACATCAGTGATATCGCTATCTACAAATTTAACAGATACAGAATCTGATCTTAAAATTTGTAAAGTTCTTAGAAATATATCTAAGTCTCAGTCTAAGGGATGTTTAATTTCTGTTACCAAAAATGGGATAAATATCAAATTTAATTCTTGAGATTATCACAAATTAGCGACATGGCACTATTTTGCGTGGTTTAGATAAGGTGTTTTAAAATTAGCTTCCTCAGACGTCCTCTGAGGAAGCTACAGGCGTCCACCTGGATTGAATGGAATTGAAAGTAGTAGCCTCCCAGAGGACGTCTGGGAGGATAACAGTAAAAATACTTGCACTGAAGCATTGAAGTGAAGTATTGAAGTGCTTACACTGAAATTTTATTGAAGTGAGTGAGTTATAATCCTGAGTGAGCTCTGTGAATCGAAGGACCGAAGTGCTATAGTACTGAGCTTGCCGAAGTGTTTACACTGAACTTAGTGAAGTGCTAAAATTGATCTGAATGAGTATATAATATTTGAAATAAATATGAAAAAGTTTCCTAAGATTATTGATAACGAAAGAATAAAATTACTAGACACATTGATAGAAGCTAGTGGTAATTATGATCAAATTTCTATTGCAACGGGTTATTGGGATCTTGAAGCTACAGCACTACTATTACCGTATCTTAAGAAATATAAAAAAATTCGTTTACTTATTGGACGTGAACCGTTAATTCCACGTCACCAGTTAAACGAGGTGGAACCAGATTTTCCAGATAAGGACATTTTTGAAGACTTGCAAAGATTGAAAATTGACAGCAATTTAAATTTAACAGTAAAAGATTTAAAACAGTTAGTAGATAACAAAATCCTCGAAGTAAAAGTATTTAAGATAGCCTTTTTGCATGCTAAATGTTATATTTTTGGAAATTTTGAATCAGAAACTGCACTAGGAATTATTGGATCATCAAATTTTACCAAAAACGGGCTTACTACCAATCGTGAATTAAATGCTGGCGAAGATGATCAGCGAGTAGTTCAGTTTAATCCAAAAAATGAAACGCAAGAGCATGGTCATTTGTCTTGGTTTGAAGAAGTATGGACAGATGATGGTTGTATTGATTGGTCAGGTCAGTTTATCGAATTGGTCAGTGGTTCAAACCATGGAGATTTAGTGTACAGTCCTTATGAAATGTATATAAAAACTCTACATTTTTGGTATGAAGATCAACTAAAAGATGATCGGCAAATTGAAAAAATTACAGGGAAAACTTTAGCTGCTTTTCAAGAAAGAAACGTAAAACAATTGTTATATAGACTGAGTAAATTTGGCGTTGCAATGCTAGCCGATTCTGTCGGTCTAGGCAAAACAATTAGTGCTATTGGTGTTATTAAGCAGTACAAAATATTAAAACAGCGCGTTGTAGTAATATCTCCGGCCTCACTTGTATTGCAATGGCGAGAAGAGTTAGCAGAAGCAGGAATGTATGAAGTTCAAGTAGTATCTCTACAAAATAAAGTCGAAATAGAAAATATGATGACAATTGATAAATATGCTCCAATAGGATTATATGTAATTGATGAGGCACACAATTTACGCAGTAGTTCTTCAGTTCGATACAAACAACTAACTGAATGGATTGGTAATAACATAGATAGCCATACACTTCTTATTACTGCAACGCCAATCAATAACTCATTAGCTGATTTGTCAAACCAAATATTATTGGGTTCAGCGGGAGATCAAGATATTCTGCCCATAAATTTTAAAAATGACCAAGGTATTATCAGGCAAGTTTCTTTTAGTGAGGCAATAGAAAATATTAAAAAACGTATAAATCAAGTAAAAAAACGATCACAGAATATAAGCGATGAGGAACAGGATAAAAGATTATTTGAGGTATATAAAGAAGTGCGAGAGTATATAGATCCAATAATGCGTGCTTTTGTTGTGCGAAATACGCGCGATGGAATTGAGCGAGAATTTGGGGGTGTTGAAATAGATGGAGTATTACGAACTTTCCCAAAGGTTGAAATGAGTAATGTTAAGTTTGATTTAGATCATATTACAGTCGCCTCTTCAGATATGTCTAGTGTCTTAAAGAATATATCCTCGCAAACATTAGAAAAACTTGCCGACACGACGGATATATTGCTTCACCCACGTCGCCAAGCAGATACAGATAAACCAATAGAAGAAATTGGAAGTGAAGGTATTATTGAATTGCTTTATAAAGTAATACTTTCACTGTCTCTAGTTCCATATCGCTATGACATGTACCACCATGAAGTTTATGGTAAAAATAGAATTGATTTGGATATTAAAGGGTCTTTAGCTGTCAGCTTATCTAGGCAAATTAGTTTATATGGAATTATCCGTACTGTGTTTATGAAAAGGTTAGAATCTTCATCAAAAGCCCTTAAAAAGTCTATAGAAAAATATCAGAGAAGATTAACCCTATTCGAGTCGATACTTATGAACCAAAATAAAGTTGTATCGTTGGGAGATATAGATGACATTGAAGATGAATATTTAGCTGAAGATGGTGAGCAATTAGAACTAAATTTGGATGATCCAGGTGTGATTGAGATGATAAAATCACGAGCACAAGATGTATCAGAATCTACTCATAATGTTGTAGCTTTAAAAGAAGATATCGCTAGTGAAAAGCTGGTATTGAAAGAATTGCTGATACTGGCAGACATATTAGATAAAGATGATACAAAAATTACTACATATTTTGCACAAGTAGAAAAAATTAAACAAAATAATCCAAATGCAAAAATACTAACTTTTTCATTCTTTACAGATACTGTAAATTTAATACAAGAAAAGATACAGCAAAAAAATTATTTTGGAGATAATTCAAATAGGCATGGGTTTGTTTCAGGCAGTAATAAAAACAACGCAATACATAGTGCTAAACTATTTGCTCCAAAAGCAAAAAACTACAATCTGAAACCAGAGGAAACTCAAATAGATTATCTTGTTTCAACAGATGTTTTAGCAGAAGGACAGAATTTACAAGACTGTGCGATTGTGATTAACTACGATCTGCATTGGAATCCTGTGCGTATGATTCAACGTAATGGTAGAGTCAATCGACTGGGATCAGATCACAATCTTGTTCAAGTTGTAAATATGATACCTCATACCCAAGTAGAGCGTTTTTTGAAGTTGCATAAAACATTGCAAGATAAAATTGAAATGATTAAGGCAACTATTGGAACAGACTCCTCTATTTTGGGCGAAGAAGCAAATCCCCTAGACTTTACTGGTGTGTATAGTTCTAACGTTGCTACTGCGTCTGAGGCGTATAAATCTATGGAATCTAAAGCAGAAAATTTTACCGATGATGAATTTATTAATGACTTGCACGACTTTACTAAAAATGCCACAGTTGCAGAAAAATTAGCAATTCAATATATACCAGATGGTAAATGGGGGATGTTGCATAATGCTGATATTTATAGTTTACATTTTTTGCATGTCACATTCGATAACGGCCAGTCAAAAAATGTGGTTTTGTATAGCCAAGAAGGTAACTATGGCGCGATGTTGGACGGTGTTGCATTACGCAAAATTAGAAGTAGAGACAAGACTAGAACTTTTGCCACTTTACCTCCAGAAAGTACTCAAATTTCATCAAAACTTCAGGAAAAAGCAGAAGATTTTATCCTTTACGACACAAATATTTCCACCCGCACTCTAGATTCAGAGCGTAAGGTACTTGAATTGGTGCAGAATGAGTATGAGTGGAATGGAATTGATATTGAAAAACTGGCGCAACTATTCAGAACTCGTAACGTCATTACGAAAAAAAGAGTTACACAATTGAAAACAGCCATCAATTCAGCTGTGAGAAATAATGCGGATCACAAAGAATATGTTGCTCAATTAAAGTTATTATTACCACAACAACAAGAACCAGCACCACAAATCGCAGGTGAAATAAAACAACTGACAAATTTTTACAATAAAACTTTATGGAAGAGCTAGACACATTATCAGCACAGTTATTACAGTTAGCTGCTAATCATAATTGGCAAACCGCCGTTGAAACTTGTAAGGTCATCACGAGTATTTTTGGAATTGACACTGATAGATTTAAATTATGGCAGGATCCTCGTATTGTAGCAGAAGCCTCACGCTTTGTGACCGCTTTTGAAACCGTTAATAACCCAGCAGCATATGAGGCTCGTCATTCCAATGAGAAGGCTGTTGAAATAAAACTATATTGGATGAAGAAACCCAGCAAGACTAATTTATCTTGGATCGCTGGTGCTGCCGATAATTTTGAAGATTCTACTACAATGCAGCACAAAAATGTGGGAATTGATTTGGTTGTTCCCGAATCATGTGACAGAGTATATATTATTGTTTCCAATAACTATAAATTGCGTGTTCTGGAATTGCATAATCATTTATCTATCACTGACCGCGAAATTTTAACAAATGTCATAAAAATTAAGGATAATAATGTCTCATTATTAAATGAAAAAACTGCATATCACACAGTACTCTGGAGTGCCTTTAACTTCGAACCAATCAATCGCAAATTCTACCTTGAATTGGTCGAGCATTTCAGTATTTTGGTTCACCATTTGGAAAAAGATCTCGGTCGTAAGCCGTCAGTGATGTTCACCACTCGTTTGATTGGTCGTTTACTTTTTATCTGGTTTTTGAAAAAGAAAAACTTAGTCAATGCCAACATTGATTATTTTTCGGTACCCGATTCGGAAAAACAAAAGGAATACTATAAAACAAAATTAGAAAAACTCTTTTTTGAAGTACTAAATACCAGTGAGTTAGAAAGAAACAATATTGACAAGATCACTCCTTATCTAAACGGTGGTCTTTTCGACAAGAGTAATACTGATTTTTGTGGTGATCCAAAATTAACTTTTCCCAATGGATATTTTAAGGATCTTTTCGAAACGTTAAACAAATATAATTTTACAGTTGATGAAAGTAGTCCTGAATTTCAGCATGTGGCTATTGATCCAGAAATGTTAGGGCGTATTTTTGAAAGTTTACTTGCCGAGCAGATTGATGAAAATACAGGTAACAACAGAAAGAAGGCTACTGGTGCGTTCTACACACCGCGAGAAATCGTGAGTTATATGTGCGAGCAGTCACTGATTGAATATCTAAAAACCAAAATTACCGATTCGCCTGAGCGGGATAGTCGCATAGACGAATTGCTACGATTACCTGAAACAATATTTCGTGACCAAGATCAAAATAAGCGAGACAAGTGGCGTAATAATTTAGGCAAAGATAATGTTATACACGCCCTAGATGAAATACTTATTCTTGATCCCGCAGTCGGTTCAGGCGCATTCCCAATGGGAATGCTTCATTTACTAGTAAAAGTGTATTCTCGTCTTGATCCAAAATTTGAAAAAGATGTTTCTGGATTAAAGCGTGCTATTTTATCACGATCCTTATATGGGGTAGATATTGAGCAAACCGCCATTGAAATCACACGCCTTCGAGCTTGGCTCTCAATTATCGTGGATATTCCAGATGTAGAAAAAGTTGAACCGCTTCCAAATCTTGAATTTAAATTTGTTTGTGCCAATACATTAATTCCGCTCGACGATAATAAGCAGGCAACATTTTTCACTGATCATGATTTTAAAGATAAGTTGATCACTATTCGTGACGATTATTTTAAGACAAGCAGCAAAATAAAAAAAGAAAAGCTTCAAAAAGATTATTTAAAACTTACACAGCAAGAAGGTTTTTTTGATAACAAAAAAACACAGCAGTTAAAAAGTTATAAACCGTTTGATATTAGTTCGTCATCTGAATTTTATGATCCGGAATTAATGCATGGAGTTCAGGCGTTTGATATAGTGATTGGAAATCCTCCATATGTAAGAGTGAGTGGTATTCACAAAACTTATGATAATTTTATTAGAGATCATTATGTAACAGTTTTTGGTAATTATGATATGTACGTTCCTTTTCTTGAACGCGCTTTCAACTTATCTAAAAAAGCAGGGCTGATTAGCTATATTACGCCCAATAAGTATCTGACTAAGCGATATGGTAATAAGTTAAGACCATTAATTTTAAAGAATTTTAAAATATACTCATTGTTGGATCTTTCGCAAATCAAAATATTTGAAACTGCTTCTGTGTATTCGCTTGTTAGTATATTTAAAAAGGAATTACCAGAAGATAATTATTTTGTAAATGTTAAGTCTTTAAAAATATGGGTAGAACCTAAAAATATAGAATGGAATAAAATTAAGCAAAGCAATTTTTTAATTAATAAGAATCAAATTTTTGATATTGAAATAAATAATGAAGAAAGACCGATCTTTGATAAGATTGAAAGCAATTGTTTTCGATTGGGAGAAATATCAAAAGTTTTAACAGGAACCCCTGCGATAAGTTTGTATTATGAGTGGCCAAAGTTGATCAATGAATTTGATGGCAATCTACAGAACAACCAACTCAAACTAATCAATGTCTCAAATGTTAGCCGCTTCGCAATAAGCTGGGGCGGTGAGATAAGAGTTGCAAAAAATAAATATAGAGATGCAATTATTACGTTCGATAATAGCTTAATTGGGGTTAATAAATGGGATGTATTTAAAATAAATCCAAAAGTGACCATAAAGGGTACTGCTTTAAAATTGACCGCTGCTATTGATGAATGTGGTTATGCCAATGTTTCCCTTTACTCAATCATTTTTAACGATGATGAGCATTATGCGTTGAATATATTTATTCTTGGTTTATTGAATAGCCAGCTATTAAATTATTGGTATACAAAGAAGTTTGCATCAAACAATTTGTCTGGTAATTATATTTCATTTAACGGAGTGTATTTAAGTCAATTACCAATTCCGAAATTAGATAATGTTGAAAAATCACTAAAAAATAAAATCGAATCCCTTGTTGATCAAATTCTAACTCTCAAAAAACAAAACAAAGATGCAGATACTAAAAATCTTGAATCACAAATTGATCAGCTTGTTTATAAACTCTACGATCTCACTTATGAAGAGGTATTGATAGTAGACAAAGAATTTAAGACGACTAGAGAAGATTATGAAAAATTTATATCAGATAATTTAGGTAAAAATTGATTTTATGATAGTACCAAATAGACAAACAGACTTATTTAAACATAAATTGACTGAAAGTGGGTGTAGTTTACATCAGGCAGATCTATTATTCAAAGAAAACTTATTATCTTTTAACCCAACAGGCAAAGAAGAATATGAGGGATTTGAGATTGAAGAATTACGATTTCTGAAAAGTTTATATTTTGATTCAGGGTTCTCAATAAATATCGTGGAGGCAATGTTAAGCAAACTAGAAAAGCCTTACGGTTACTCCTTTAATAAAATTTATTGGGATTATGGATCACAAGAATGGAAAGAATTACCTAATATAGATAGTTATATTAACGATAATTTACGGGATATTATATTCGACAATTTTGATGAGTTCTTGGATAATCTCTGCGAAGATGATACAGCTGAACTTTCCACTATCAAGGACGCAATTAATAAACGCTTGAAGAAACTTGCATTACAAAATCATGAAAACATTTGATTTAGATAGTTCTCCGCTTTTGGAAAGTTTTAAAGATTTACAATACGGAGAAACGATTTATTCCAAAAAATATGGGTTAGGGCAGGTACGTGGATTTTTTGAAGAAGAAATTATAGTCCAGTTTTCCAATACCAGAAAAAGATTTGCTGTAGATGATAAGGAAATACGCTATATTCCGGATGATTATTTTATAGGAAGAAGTAAAAAGGTAAAAGTATTTTATGAGGGGGAAGAAATGAGTTATGCGGAATATAAAAAGATGGCAGGTCTTACCAGAAAAGGAAAAAAAGAAGAAAAACTAAAACACGTTACACTTAAAGAAGCTACAGATATATTGGGGATAAGTAAAGCTGAATTATTTAAAACTATTGCTATGAATAATATTCAAACAAAAACTTTTGGCAGAAATACTATGATTCATAGAGATGATTTGCTTAAATTAGATCGAGTTATTAAAGCATAATATTACAAGAAACCACAGAAAATTTTTTTAATTCTGGTTTAAATATCCCACCTCGGGGGTGGAAGTTAGATTTGAAGATCTTACTTGCTGGAGAGGAATCTGAGCTGTATCATCTGGCAATAACTAAGTATATACAAATATATACATAGTGGATGTTATTTATCCCCCTTCGCAGAAAACCGAGAGCGCAAGCTCGCGGATGAATGCGGAGTGTTTTCTGCTTCGGAGGAATTTCGCTCCCGACGAAGCATAGGGAGAAGATACCCCGACCGTAAGGTCGAGGGAGCTTCATATTGAAAGAGAAGTGAATTTCCAAGGAAATTTTTTATCGTTTGTTTGTTGAACTTTTATTACATTTTTACTTTCATTCTTTAATTTTTTCGCTAAGTTGGTATTGATCTTGTTTAAAGAATCATCATTTGCAGAAAAGACCACAAAAGATAAATTTCCAGTAAAATCTTTAATTGAATCAGGGTTCTCAGAAATATATTCAGCTGCTTTTGCAGAAAGTTTTAAATTTTTAGAAGTTTGAGCTTGTTTTGTCATAGAGCGTTAATGATAAACTAATAATAGATTAGCGTCAACTGGCATCAATGTCAATATTACTTCTTTTAAAAAAGAGTTTTTTATAATAAATATACCTTTTCTGAATATCTTTTATGGCCCAAGTCAACCAGTCTTTTTTCTGACCCCTCTTTTTGACTTGCTCTTCAGTGATGACATCATTTCTATTTTCAAGTGAGATTGTTTCATGTCTGTGTAAAAAACCATGCTCACTATCATAAAAAATAATTGTTATCCATTCCTTATTAATATAAATATCATAGGATACACATACTATATTAGTAATTTTCTTGTTGTTGTCATGCGTATAAATATATTTAACTCTTTCAGTTTCGGATAAAGAAAATTCGTGATCAATTCGAAGGTCGTGATTTTCTGGAACCTTATTTTGCTTGGCAGGCAATATAATATCTCTCGGAATAGCAAGTTTCTTAATATGACTACGAAATTTCTTAGACATTCTTCTTTCAAACTTAAACTATTGATTCATTAAATTCAAGTTTTATTATGTAGATATCCCACCTCGGGGGTGGGATGTAAATCGAATCTTGACGTTCGGGGAAGATATGGTTTAAAGTATAAATATGTCACAATATTATAATCCCCAAAGAACAAGGAATATGTATGAAAAAGATTCTGAAAAGGAGTTTAGATTAAGTCGGGGCAAAATTGATAATTTTATTGCTTGTCCGAGATGTTTTTATCTGGACAGAAAACTTGAAGTTGCTCAACCGCCTGGATATCCATTTTCTCTTAATTCAGCTGTAGATAAACTTTTAAAGAAAGAGTTTGATATTCATCGTGCTAATGGTACAACTCATCCCCTGATGAAAAAATACGACATTGATGCAGTACCACTATCTCATGAAAAAATGAATGAATGGCGGGATTCTTTAAGAGCCGGTATTACTTTTAAAGTTGATGGTGAAAATATTGTCATAACCGGTGGTGTTGATGATGTCTGGGTCAAACCGGATGGAGAGTTTATCATTGTGGATTATCAGCAAGCTGTAAGCGTCGCTGACAAGCTCCGCTTATAAAGCTACTTCAAAAGAAGAAGAGGTTACGTTAGATGCTGATTGGCAGATTGGGTATAAGCGTCAGATGGAAATATATCAGTGGTTGTTTAGAAAGAATGGTTTTAAAGTCTCTAATACCGGATACTTTGTTTATTGTAATGGTAATACTGACAAAGAAGCCTTTGATTCAAAATTGGAATTTGATATTAAAATTCTCCCCTATATTGGAGACGCATCTTGGGTTGAACAAACAGTACTAGATGCAATTGAATGTTTAAAGTCAGAAAAACTTCCTGATAGTGGTAACGATTGTGACTTTTGTAAATATCGGAAAGCTGTAAAAAATGCTAAAATAGTTTTATGAAATTATATCGAGGAACATCAGAAAAACCGATAGTTTTTCCAGAAAGCTTAATCATTACAGCTGAAAATTTAGATTCCATCGATTTTGATAAAGTGATTTATTGTGAAATTTCTCCCACGGGGGCTATGGGCAATGAAGGTGGGCTTCTCATATATCTACTAGACGACAAAGATAATCTAATTACTTATGAAACCAATGTATCCATAGATAAAGATTCATACGATGCTACGTCAGAGCGGATTAATCAAAATGCGAATCTTTTCATTAACTACTCTGGTGGTATGGGAAACTATGTCTATATTAAGAAAGATGCTCAACTTGAAATTGATGAAAAATATAATTGCTTTTGGTATCACTCGTTTGACACTAAATTGAGAATCGACAGTTCCGTTAAAGGTGTTTTTCTTTCTGTTGTTACTGAGATGAAGCAAGAAATTTAGTAAAATAAAATTTGTTACAATACCCTAAATGTTTAAGTTTTTTAATAGCGAAGAAAAAGACCTATCGGTTTTGCTTTTTCTGAATATCTGAAATCTGGTAAACTACCCATAAGCGGAAGTGTTTTTAGAATATGAGAAATCCTTTTAACAGAAATATGAAAAAAATTATTAAAATATCAGTAGTTTCGATTTTAGTTTTAGTTTTTTCATTGATCTTTTTTAAAGATCGGTTTTCTAACAAAATTAAACCTGTAGTTATGGAAACAAATAGGGGTAACATTCAACTTGATTTGGATGGTGATGGAAATAAAGACTATGTGGTTGTAAAAAATCCGGAAGATATTAATTCCCGCGTTATAGAAAAAATGATTGCTTATGATTCTTCAGACAAAGAAATTGGGAAGCTTCCTTTTGACATGCCAATTAATATCCCCATGGATAAATCATTTAAAACTTATCTAGTTAAATCTGATGACAAAATAGAATTATTTAGCATGGATTTTACAGTTGGTCCACATCAAATGGAAACAATGTTTTTTGGACTGACCAGGGATTTACTGCTTCCTGTTTGTTTTGTAGGTCAACCAACGGGGCCATATGATTGTTTATTTTATTCAGGAAATATTGGTGGTTTAATTGTTGAAGATGTGGATAATAATGGGTCTTTAGATGTAATTGAAACTGTTGATGAATATCCTACTGACGGCAAACTTAGTAGTATTGAAGAGGAAGCAATAGATAATGAATTTAAAGAACAGGATGTAACTGAATTTTCACAAGACGCAAAGAGAATTGCCATTAGGGAAAAAGGTGGCAGGGGACGGCCAGTGGCTTGGGCAGTATATAGTTATAATGGAGCATTTTTTGAACCACAAATAGATAATTCATATGAAACAATTTTTACGAGTCTTAATAAGAAATATCCACAATTAATAAAGAAATCACAGCTTAGTAAGGATTCACTTGAATATAATGAGTTTACTAGAAATTTTTGGTCTAAGAAGAATTAATAATTTTAAAAAATACCACCTTCTATTTAATCCGGTTATATTTATTTGAATACAGACCTTATTGATTGTATTAATTTACTAAACCAATCTTTTATTAATCCAGGTAAATGTTTATTAAAACCAAGAGTGTTCTCCGATTTACTATTTGCAGATTGTTCTACTGCATAAAGAATTAGTCCTGAAGCTGTGGCAAAGGCTGGGGAATCAATCTCTTCTGAAAGACCACTAAAACCTTCAATTTCGCCTACTCTTGCTGAAAAACCCAATATTGGCTTTGATTGTTCAAGGATTCCAGCAGTTAAAGCTCCACCTCCACACATCACAACACCAAAAGGAACAATATTTCCAAACCCGCTCTTTTTAATTTCTTTTTTTACCAGTTCAAGGATTTCTCTAATTCTTGCTTTCATAATGGTATCTCTGGTAAATTTAATTGAAATTTTATCTGTATCTTCCGTTATACCCAACTCTTTAAGATCAAGTACATCTTCTTTATAATCTGCCAATTTATGTTTAATTTTCTCTGCTGATTCCAGAGAAACTTTTAAACCTACAGCCATGTCGTTAGTTATAAACCTAGCTCCAATTGGTATAACTGATGAATAAATTAGAGCATCTTCAAAAAATACTGTCATTGCTGTTGTTTCATACCCAATATCAATTAAAACCACTCCTAATGCTTTTTCTGTTTCAGTCAGAACTGCTTTGGATGAAGCAATACCTGAAAATACAATCTCCTCTATATTTACCCCAACCCTGCTAAAGCATTTAACCAGATTACTAATGGCAATTGTTGATCCTGCAATAATGTGAGTTTTTACTTCTAATCTATTTCCAAACATTCCAAGAGGATTTTTAATGCCTGTTTGTCCATCAATGGTATACATAACTGGTAAAGCATGAAGTATCTCTTTTTGGGGTAAGGAAATGGCTCTAGCAATTCTATCTAACCTTGCCAAGTCTTTTAAATCTATATCTGATTCTCTTTGGGATACTGCAATTACAGCATGGGTATTTGTGCTTTCAATGTGTGTGCCACTGATTGATACATAAGCTGAAGATATGGATATTCCAGCCATCCTCTCTGCTCCTTCCAGGCTTTTGATAATAGCTTGAGAAGCACTTTCAATATCCACTATTTGACCTTTTTTAATGCCTTTAGAAGGAACAGATGATGCTCCTATTAGATTAATTCTTTCATTTTCTCCAACAGATACAATCAGAGTAACAATTTTAGAGGAGCCAATATCAACACTACATAAAACCCTGTCTTTTTCCGTCATGGACACTCATTATAACTCTAAATATCTGTTATAAGCATCGGTATAATTACTACTTGAACAACTCCGTATTGACGTTCGGGTAAGTTATGGATTAAAGTATAAATATGAAGAAAAAAGGGTATAATCTAAATAATGTCACAATACTACAATCCAAATAGGAAGAAGAATGATTAAACTATCAAGATCAAAAATTGAATTACTATTTGACTGTCCCAGATGTTTCTGGCTTTATGCTGGAAAAGGTATAGCTAGACCATTCGGGGCACCTTACACAATCAATAATGCTGTGGATTTTCTTCTGAAGCAAGAATTTGATGAACACAGGAAGAATGGTACAGCTCATTGGCTAATCACAAGAGAAGGTATAGATGCTATTCCCTTTATGCATGAAGATATTGATAAATGGAGACATAATTTTACTGGAATTCAGTATCATCATAAAAAGACTGATTGTCTTGTTTTTGGTGCAGTTGATGATGTTTGGGTAGATTCCAAAGGAAACTTGATGGTGATTGATTATAAGGCTTCAGGAGCTAAGGAAGGTGAACTTTATGATAGTTACAAACGCCAGATGGAGATTTATCAATGGCTCTTGAGACAAAATGGCTTCAAAGTTTTAAAACGTGGCTATTTTGTATATTGTAGAGTCAATAAAGACAATGGTTTTGCAAAGGGAAAATTAAGCTTTGATATTAAGGTTCAACCTTATGATGGTGATGATAGTTGGGTTGAGGATAAGATATTAGAGGCTAGAAAGATTTTAGATGGAAAAATTCCTGATTCCTCGCAGGAGTGTAGCTATTGCTCATATGTTAATAAAACTGCTCAATAGGAGCTTAAATACTAGCTTGGTTCTCCTTTGAGTATTGAGAGGTATTATTCTATGTAAGAAGCCCAGTATTTTAATTTTTCATTCATTTCTTCCCACTTTACCATATAATTTCCTCTAAGCTCTATTGCATGATCCCTTTTCCCCGTAGGTTTTGTTATCGTTCCTTGAAGTTCTACACCTCCTCTAAAGAATTTATATATTGAATCCTCAGTAGCCTTTCCAGTCCAAAAGTTTGAGTCATTTGCAAATATGATAAAGAGATTCTCATGAAAACCTAAATCATCAACAGTTTTTAATTCAATCAGTTTATTAAAACCTGTATTACTTTCGAAAATAATTCTTTTGTCAGATACCTCGATAATTTTTGCATCAGAAATATGAGCTTTAATCTCCTTTTCAGCAACAAATTCCAATCCTTTGGTGGTATATGCTATAAACTTCATAAGTTAAAGTATATCAAAATTTTATTTCTTACTTTCATTTGATACAAAAATTAGTCTTTTTGTTATAAGCAAAGCTTGAAAACTTTGGCAGTAAGTTTATAATTACTCTATGTCAGGACAAATTGTATTTCAGGGAAAAATAAAAAATGAATTAGATATTTTAGTGCGTTATCCTCAATCAGGTGACGCACAACAAATGTGCGAGTATATTAATACGCTTTCCAGCGAGAAAACCTTCATTTTATTTCAGGGTGAGCAAACTAGTTTGGAAGACGAACAGAAATATTTGGATAGTCAATTAAAAAAGTTTGAAGATAAGAAAACAACGATGTTGCTTGTATTTAATGAAAATAAATTGATTGGTATTTCTGGAATTGAATTAAAAGATAAAGCTGAAAAACATATTGGAGGTTTTGGGATTTCTATTGCAAAGGATTTTCGTGGTAAAGGAATTGGTACTTTTTTAACTGATGTAGTAATAAAAGAAGCTGAAAAAAATCTCCAGGGTCTAAAAATTATAATTTTAGGAGTATTTGGAGACAATAAAATTGCTCAAGGTATATATAAAAAATTTGGTTTTTTGGAATATGGCAATCTTCCTGAAGGAATTTTACATGCAGATGTACCAGTAGATCATATCTACATGTATAAGAAAGTAGTTTAATAATCTATCCAACCCCCGAGGTTGGATATTTAGAACTCAACAACTAGTTTCATTTTATATTTTCTGCTAAAATTTACCCATGAGTACTTTAAGTAATAAATTTAAACCAGTTTCATCACAGGTAGATTTTGTAGCTTTGGAAAAAGAACTCCTGGAATATTGGTCCAAGAATGGAATTGTAGAAAAATATTTAAAAAGAAACGAAAACTCTACAAAACAATTTTCTTTTTTGGATGGTCCAATAACTGCTAATAATCCAATGGGAGTTCATCATGCTTGGGGCAGAACTTATAAAGATCTTTGGCAAAGATTTTATAATATGAAAGGTTGTAAACAAAGGTTTCAGAATGGTTTTGATGAACAAGGGCTTTGGGTGGAAGTAGAAGTAGAAAAAGAGTTAGAACTTCATAATAAAAAAGATATTGAGAATTTAATATCAGGAGACAAATTTAAAAGTCTGGAAAAATTTATTAAACTTTGTAAAGAAAGAGTCAAAAAATATTCTGCAGTCCAAACGGAACAATCTAAAAGACTTGGTTATTTTATGGACTGGGATAATTCATATCATACTTCATCAGAGGAAAATAATTATGCCATCTGGAATTTTATTAAAGTTATAAATGAAAAAGGCTGGCTTTATAAAGGAAGAGATTCTGTTCCATGGTGCCCAAGATGTGGTACTGCGATTTCTCAACATGAAATTTTAACTGAGGATTATAAAGAAATTGATCATGAATCAGTTTATTTTAAATTACCAATTAAAGGTCGAACAAATGAATACTTACTTGTTTGGACTACAACACCTTGGACAATCCCTGGAAATGTTGCAGTAGCAGTGGATCCAAAAGCAGATTATGTACAAGTAGAATTGGAAAATGGAGATTATGTGTGGATTATGGAAAAAAGAGTAGATGTATTAGAAGAATTAAAAAAAGGGAAAAAGATAAAAGGACAAGAATTAATAGATTTGGAATATGATGTGCCTTTTGATAATTTACCAAGAGTAAATGAAGCACTGAGAAACTATACACATCGTGTTATAGCAAATGATGAATTAATCCTTCCTATTAGCACTGAGGAAGGAACTGGTTTAGTTCATATTGCTCCTGGAGCTGGAGCAGAAGATTTTAAATTAGGTAAAAAAGTTGGACTCCCTGTAATTGAACTAATTAATGAAGAGGCAAATTATTTAGATGGAATGGAAAATTTTTCTGGTGAAAATGCCAAAAAACATCCAGAGTTGATTATTGATTTTTTAAAGAATCATGAGAATGGCAAATTTTTATTTACTACAATAAGAATAAAACACCGTTATCCTGCTTGTTGGAGATGTAAGACAGAACTTGTCTGGCGTGTAGTTGATGAATGGTATATTGCTATGGATAGAAAAGATGATTCAGGTCAAACTTATCGTCAGCAAATGGTGGAGGTAGCAAAACAGATAAATTGGATGCCAAAGTGGGGATTGGATAGAGAGCTTGATTGGTTAAAAAATATGCATGATTGGTTAATTTCCAAAAAAAGATATTGGGGATTAGCTTTACCAATTTGGGAATGCAGACAATGTGGAAGTTTTGAGGTTTTTGGAAGCATTGAAGAATTAAAAGAAAAAGCAATTGAAGGTATGGATAAATTTGAAGGTCACAGCCCTCATAAGCCATGGATTGATGAGGTAAAAATTAAATGTTCAAAATGCGGCGAAATTGCCTCAAGAATTCCTGATGTTGGCAATCCATGGCTTGATGCTGGAATTGTACCTTTTTCAACAATGTCATCTGAATGGTTCCCGGCAGATTTTATTACAGAAAGCTTCCCCGGACAATTTAAAAATTGGTTTTATTCGCTTATTGCCATGGGCACTGCCTTAAAGCAGACAAATTCATTCAAAAATGTTTTGGGTTTTGCCTCAGTTCGAGATGAAAAAGGTGAAGAAATGCATAAATCTAAAGGTAATTCAATTGAATTCAATGAGGCGGCAGATAAAATTGGGGTGGATGTAATGAGATGGGTTTATGTAACACAGAACCCAGAAAATAATCTTAATTTTGGATATGAAGTAACTGATATGGTAAAGCGAAGATTCTATTTAATATTCTGGAATTGTTATAAATTTTTTGTAGATTATGCAAGTTTAATAGCTTGGGATTGTTCAAAAACTCCGGAAAATATCAAAGATAAATTAACATTTTTGGATAGGTGGATATTGGCCAGATTGACTGAAGTTACTTTAACAGTAAATGAGAAATTGGAAAAATATGATGCCATGTCTTCTGCCAGAGCTATTGAGGATTTTGTAGTTAATGATTTGTCTACTTGGTATATCCGAAGATCAAGAGATAGAGTTGGTCCAAATGTGGATAAAATTGATGAAGGGATATTTTTGACAACAACTTATGGAGTGTTTGTAACACTAAGTAAATTACTGGCTCCTTTTATGCCATTTATTTCTGAGGAAATTTTTAGAAATCTAACCGGAGAGGAATCCGTGCATTTGCAGGATTTTCCTATGGGTGACAAATCATTATTGGATGAAAGGCTAGTAAGGGAGATGGGGATAGTAAGGGAATTAGTTGAGATGGGGCATGCACAAAGAAAAGAGGCAAATATGAAACTGAGGCAACCTTTGGCAGGATTTAAATATTTTGCTGAGGAAAAATTGGGAGAAGATTTGGAAAAAATAATGGCAGAAGAATTAAATGTTAAAAAGATTGAGTACCAGAAGTCCTCAGAAAAAGAATTGAAAGGGGAGATGGATACAAATATTACTCAGGAACTTAAAGAAGAGGGTGAAGTTAGAGATTTAATCAGACAAATACAAAGTTTAAGGAAAGAACAAGGATTAACTTTAAAGGATAAAATTGCAGTTAAATCTCCAAATATTCCTGAAAATCCTGAATTCAAAGATATGATTATGAAACAAACAAATTCAGAAAGTTTGAATTTAGGTGATGAACTTTTAATTGAAGTAATTACATGAGTGGAAAGTCTTCTTTTATACCTGATATTTTAATCACTTTACCGGCAATTTTATTAATTTCTTTGGGAGTTTTAGTAATTTATTCTTCCGATCCAAGAATGGCTGTTCAGCAAGCTATTCTTGCTCTGATCGGAATTTCAATTTATTTTATTTTATCTAATTTCGATTTTGAATCATTGGGTCCATATATTAATTATTCTTATATTTTTATTTTACTTTTATTAATTATAGTTTTTATTATCGGAATCGAAACAAGAGGATCTTTGAGATGGATTTCAATTGGATTTTTACAGATTCAGCCTTCAGAGCTTGCTAAACCAATTGTAATCTTATTTCTGGCTCAATTTTGGACTAGTAACAAAACTACCTGGAAAAATATTTTAAAAAGTTTCCTTTATATTCTGCCTCTAATATTACTAGTTTTTAAACAACCTGATTTAGGTACAACTCTGACAATTGCTTTTATCTGGATAATAATGCTTTTTGGAGCTAATATTTCTTTACTAAAAATTGTAATTATGGCTTCTTTTACATTTTTAATGGCTCCTGTTTTTTGGTTTTTTCTTAAAAGTTATCAAAAAGAGAGAATTGCTACATTTTTATCTCCATCCGCGGATCCATTGGGTACTGGGTACAACGTAATTCAATCAATGATTGCAGTAGGTTCCGGTCAATCCTTTGGCCGGGGATTGGGCCGGGGAACTCAATCAAGGTTGCAATTTTTACCGGAGTTTCGAACTGATTTTATTTTTGCCTCAATTGCAGAAGAATTAGGATTTTTTGGTTCTTTAATTGTCTTAAGTCTCTACGGAATGATTTTTTTCAGATCCTTAAAAATTGTGTCGATTATCCGCAATAGATTTCAGAGTCTCATTATTATCGGTGTGATTGGCATGTTTTTCTTTCAGGTAATAGTAAATATTGGAATGAATATAGGAATTGTTCCGGTTACAGGTATTACTTTGCCCTTACTTTCATATGGGGGTAGTTCACTTATCTCTACTCTAATTGCATTAAGTTTTATTGCTTCAGCTTCAAGATTTTCTGCAAAACAAAAATTTGATTGACACTTTAGGGTATTCAAGGTAAAATTCATCTCATGGACTTGAGTGTAGTGCAAATCAACAGCCGACAATATTTAGTTAAACCGGGCAGTTTTATTGAAATTGATAAACTGCAGGGTAATGAAAAAACCTTAAAGTTAGATCAGGTTTTACTTTCTGTGAAAAATGGAAAAGTTGAAATCGGTAAGCCTTATTTGAAAGAAGGTCTGACTTTTGAAGTACTGGAAAATGTCCAAAAACCAAAAATCAGAGTTTCTGTTTATAAGGCAAAAGCTAATTTTAGGAAAGTCAGAGGACAAAAGAGAGAAATGAGCAGAATAAAATTAATGGAAGAAAAAATTGTGAAAAAATGATGTCTTGAAAATTTTCACGAAAAGTCTTATCTTACTAATATGGCACATACAAAAGCAGGTGGATCAACAAAAACAAACAGAGACTCTAACTCAAAAAGACTTGGAGTAAAAAAATATGGAGGAGAATCCGTTAAATCAGGTAACATTATAATCCGTCAAAAAGGCAGTCATTTCTTTTCCGGAGTTGGCACAAAAGTTGGAAATGATTACACAATTTATGCCGTAACTTCCGGAAAAGTACAATTTATTAAAAAGAATGGAAAAAAAGTTATTCAGGTTAATGCTACGGCAAGCTCAGCATAAATGCATAATGGACAATAACGATCAAATTTTTGAATTAGATATTAATTTATTAGAACCAAACCCCTTACAACCTCGTGGTCTTATCACACCGGAATCACTGGCCGAGCTTGCAGAATCAATTAAAGAGCATGGAATTTTGGAACCATTAGTGATTGCTAAAACACCGGCCGGATTTCAAATAATTGCCGGAGAAAGACGTTGGAGAGCTTCAAAACTTGCAGGGTTAACCCGAGTGCCGGTGGTCATCAAAGAAACCACTCCACAAGGAATGTTGGAAATGGCAATTGTGGAAAATGTGCAAAGACAGGATTTAAATTGTTTGGAAAGAGCACAAGCTTACCGAAGATTAATGGATGAGTTTGGACTTGGAACTTCGGAAATTGCTCAAAGAGTGGGAAAAAGTCCGGCTTATGTTTCCAACACCATTAGATTATTAACTATTCCGGATGCACTAAAAGATGCATTGATGTCGGGACAAACTACAGAAGGTCATGCCCGAGCCTTGGCTTCCTTGGATGATCCGCATTTAATAATTGATGCTTATAAAGAAGTGCTCCGCAGAAGCCTGTCAGTCAGAGGAGCAGAAGAATTGGTCAGAAAATTACGATCTGAACATGGTGTAGCTGCAAAGAAGACTGCCAGAAAAGATTTAATGTATATTCTAAATGATGAAGTCGAGAAAATTCAGGGTGGACTTGCTCGAACTTTAAGTTTTGCTGATGATGAAAAAGCCGGAGTGAAGTATGTTCTAACCGGAAACTATGCAAAACTGGAAATTAAACTTCCGGGAAATTCTGAGTACACAGCAGGTAATATGAGAAAAATTTACGAAGCGATAACTACTTATTTTAGATCTAATTAAATCAATTTAACTCGATTTTGTAACTCTCGTTAAATGTTTTGAATCCAAAATATTAATTAACAGTCGTAAGTTAGAATATTTTGGATATAGAAGCTTTTCCTGTTTGTATAATTGTGAATTTTGGTATTGGCCAATAACGGATATAAGCTTGCCCAACGATTAAATCTTTTTTAATTGGACCCCATTCTCTGGAATCTGAACTTCCCCCGCGGTTATCTCCAATTACAAAATACTGACCTTCCGGAATTAAAACTTCCCCTCCGGTTTGTAAAAATGATTCACCAGTGGTAATAGTGCCTGCCGGCAAATATGGCTCATTTAATATTTCCCCATTAATATATACTTTTCCATCTCTGATCATAACTTTTTCATTTGGGAGTCCGATAACTCTTTTAATAAAAGCTACATTATTATCGCGGGGATTTTTTAGGATTATTACTTCTCCCCTGCTAAGTGGTGATAAATTAGTGGCAAGTTTATTGGTAATTAATAGATCAGCATCCTGAAAATTAGGTACCATCGATCTTCCTGACACTTTATGTGGTTCAGCCACAATTAAACGGATGAAAATAAATATTGCAGCCAAAACTGCAATAAATTCTAAAGTTTCAGCAAAATGATTTTTAAAATTTGACCAGAAAGATGGTTTATCTTCCCCATCTCCATAATATTGTGGTACAACTGTTTCAGGTTTCATAAAAGGATTATCTCAGATAATAAGTTTGTAAGGCAAGAGGCCCGTTTAAATTTTGTATTGCAAAATTTATCGGGTAAACCCGTCATAAATTTCGAAGAAATTTTGTTCGGGTAAAGTATTTAATTCATAATTTTGAGTTGTCTAGTAGTAATTAGAATGTTAAAATGTGAATGTGTATGCTGTCTATGTACTTAAAAGTTTGAAGGATGGAAAATTGTATACTGGTTACACAGCAGACTTAAAAAGTCGACTGAAATACTATGATGATGGTAAGGTAGAAGCAACTAAATATAGAAGACCATTTAAATTAATATATTGTGAAGCATATTTGCATCAACAGGATGCAACAGCCAGAGAAAAGTTTCTTAAAACCCAATGGGGAAGGAATTATATTAAAAGAACTTTGAAAAATTATTGGAAGGAAATGGGTACTTAGCTCAGTGGTAGAGCGCTACATTCACATTGTAGATGTCGGGGGTTCAAATCCCTCAGTACCCACAGATTAGCTCAGTTGGTTTACCCGTTCAAATTTTGCGAAGCAAAACTTGTTCGGGTAAAGAGCGTTGCATTCACATTGCAAAGGTCTGTAGTTCGAATCCACATGGCTCCACCATAATTAAATTGTAGATGTCGGGGGTTCAATCCCGACCTTGTGTCGGGACAAGATCTCCGACGAATGTCGGAGTAGACTTAATCCCTCAGTACCTACATAAAGAATTATCCAAATTAAGATACTGGGATAGAAGAGACTGTTGATAAAAAAGCTGTTAATAATTAACCCCAAAAGAACTGGAAGCCAGAGGATTGATCGTAAAAAAAATAAATAAATTACTAATCCTATGATTCCTGTGGTTGCCAAAACATATAATAAACTGGAATCATTTGTTGAAGCCCCATGACTATTTGTAAAATTTTCTGAATTTGGATTTAATTTTATTAAAGCATACCTGTAGCTGTTGAATCCTACTCCAAAAATAGATGAAGACTGCCAAATTTTTAATCCATCCTGCCATGTACTGATACGAAAAGAAGCAGATTCTTCTCTGTTAATTCCTTTGGGAATTAATACAAGTTGGGTATAAATATAGAAACTAATTCCAAAACCTATACAGAGTAGAAATGTAAGAATTGTCAATTTTATAGATTTTTTTAAAAGTGAAAATGTTAATAAACTGACTCCTAGGAGTAAGATAGCACTTCGGGAAAAAGTTAATAATAAACATATATAAACTAAAGCAAAAAAAATAAATTGGAATTTTTTAGAAAATAATTTTTGGGAATTTTTTAAAATTAAAAGTAAAGTAAGTCCTAAAAATGCTCCTAGAAAATTTGGATCTAAAAAAGTAGATACAGCTCTAAAATAATGTGGATCCCAGCCATATTGTTGCAAGAAAATTAAATTAGGAATAAAAATAAATTGCAATATTCCTAAAATTGCTAAAATAATTCCTGAATAAATTAAAATTTTAAAAACATCTTTTTTCAGTGAGGGAAAAATATTTAAAGTCAGAAAATATCCAAATGAGAAATATGCCAGTAATCTAAAATTGTAAGAGATACTAATTAAAAATTGTTGTAATGACAATTTTAAAGGAGAAAAAAGCAAAGAAATAAAGCCAATGAAACAAAAAATTAAGATTAATTTAAACCAGAAGGGAAATTTAATTGAACCATATTTAATTTTGGTTAAAGCATAAATATCTAAAATTAAAACTGTGATATCTAATAAAGTTAAGCCACCTGATCCCAGAGGGATTTTTATTAACTGTCCTGCAATGATAGAAAAAAGTAAAATTAAAGAGAGAAATGAAAGCATGGTTAAGGCTGATATGTGACTTTTCGGCCAATTTGAGTTGAATTTCCGGTACTATTGGTTGACGAAATTACGATATTGTTATCACCTTCATTAATTTCAAGAGTTTGAGAAAAATTTCCATCATTATTAACAATAACTCTACTACCATTAATTGTGACTGTATTATCCGGATCCGTTTTTCCGGAAACTTTTATTTTTTTATCTCCACCGTTTATAGTTTGATTATCGGATGGTTCACTGACATCTAATTTTGGTTTTTCATTACTATAAAGAATGCGGATTGTTTTGGAGGGCAAACTTTTAACCCCCTGATCATCAATAGTTTTACCGTAAATATTACTGGTACCAAGATTTAAGTAAAGTTTGCTCGAAATAAAACTGCCATCTTTATTAACTTTAATGGTATCTGAAAGATTGTCATCAATATAAATTTCAACTTGTTTTTCAGGAGCCGAATAACCTCTGATAATTATGGCAGAGCTATTTGTAGCATCAAATGGAATATTAAAAACTGGGGGGGCTAAAGTCGTATTTTCAGATACAGGAATAACTTTTTTTGGTTGTTCTTTTAATTTATTAATAAAAGTTAAATTTCCAATTAGTGTAGGGAAAAACCAAGTGAAGAAGGAATAAAGCAGAATTAATATAATCAAAAAAGTGAAGAAAAGCCGCTTTTTACTTTTTCTTTCAATTCTTCTGGTTAAACTAGATTTATAATTAGATCTGTATCTTTTCATGTTTAATTTCCGGAGCCGACTATTGGAATTGAACCAATGACCTACTGTTTACGAAACAGTCGCTCTACCAACTGAGCTAAGTCGGCACTCGCTTCTTAGTTCATTTTAGCATTTTTTAATTTAAAAGAAATATTAATCTTTCTTTATACGACTAATATTGTGAATTATGAAGCCTTATTCTTGAGTTATGTAAACTTCATTAACTTTATATAATTTTTGTTGAAGAACCTCCTGCCATTCCCAAAATTGTCTACAAGGATTTTTGTATATTGTTTGGACATTATTGTAGTTATGATCATAAGTGGAATAAGAAGTAATTATTACTTCATCAGGAGTAAACTGATAAGATGCACCATCAGTTCCTAAAACATTCATTACATGTGTAAACTCTGCTTAGCTGGATCGGGATTGACAAAATAGGTGCCTACATGTCCATCTAATGTAACTTCAATAGCATCTTTAGGGATAGGTATCTGAACTTCTTGTCTATTCATGTAAAGAATTATACTATACCATGGATCAAATTACGATTAGTTCTACATGAGCAAGTGAGCAGAGTAAATCTACTTGCCTCTACTTTACCTGTTTGCAATACTATTTTGAACAGGAGAAGCCCCCGACATCCCCGTTTCGGTGGGGGGCGTATTACCATTTCAAAGCTGGTAACGATAATGCGCTCGAACCTACCACCGTCTTATTACTTCAGATTTAATTTTACAACTTAGTGCTCTAAAGAGCCATATAAGTATTAAAAGCTTTATTACTTTCTAATGAACGTCACTCCCGATTATTTCATTTAAATTGCTTATTCCTTCTTGCTCCATATAGTCAATTATTCCGCTATTAATTTTCCCAGAAAGTGTAGTTCCTTCGCCTCTAATAGCCGTAACAATTTGCACAATTCTTGCACCAGCTCTGATTTTCTCCAATGTAGTTTCAGTATCCTTAACTCCACCAATTCCGATAATTTCCATTTTTCCACCAGTCTCTCGATAAATATGCGCGACTTTTTCTGTAGCCATCCTGCGAAATTCTGGATCATTTCCGCTTAAACCTCCAGCTTGATCTCTCCACTGTTCACCATACTTTGCTTTAAGCTCTGGTCGGATAGTCGTGTTTGTTGCAATTATTCCTGCTAGACCATTGTCCGCTACTACTCTTATTACATCATCAACCGCTTCGTTTGTTAAATCTGGAGAAATTTTAACAAATGTGGGTTTTCTTTCACCTATTTTGTCCATAACCCCATTCACTGCCTGAACAATATCAGTTAACGGTCCTTTATCTTGCAATTTTCGCAAACCTGGAGTATTGGGAGAAGAAACATTTATTACAAAGTAAGCTGCATCTTCATAAAGTCTTCTGGCAACAATAGCATGTGCTTCTGGTGCATATTTAGGCTCAACTTCTTTATTTTTACCAAGACTTATCCCAATGGGAATTCCACTTTTTCTATATCGTCTTAGATTTAGAGCAACTTCATCTACACCAGGGCTATTGAACCCCAACCTATTAAGAGCAACACCTGAGCTAATCATGAATTGTCTAGGTTTTGATTTGCCAGGCTGTGGATAGGTAAGTACAGAGCCAACCTCAACTCCCGAAAAGCCTAGCGTATAAAGAGCTTTTACCGCTCTGCCAACTTTGTCCCAACCAGCTCCAACCACAAGCGGATTATCAAATTGAATACCGCCTAAAACCACTTGCAATCTTTTATCTGTAAATCGTTTACGTTGATAGGCAAATTGTTCTAAAAGTTTCAATGTAAAAGGATTGGCTTCTGCTAAATGAAGTGCTTCTCTGGCTCTAATATGCCATGCTTCAGAATCTAGTCTATCTAGAACAGGACTGACGATATCTCTGTATATTTCTCTTGACATATTGTTATTGCAACTTTCCTGTTACTTTAGGTACATTTCTGTCACTTATGAGCGGGAGAAGGGACTTGAACCCTCGACATTTCCACCTTGTCGGAACACTCTAATTTAGAGCGGGGTACGAGAATTGAACTCGTTTCTCCTCCTTGGGAAGGAAGCATACTACCGGTGTACGAACCCCGCATTTCTGCAGGATTAATTATAACACTCCAGTTGCATCAAGGAATATTATCTAGGTATCTGTAAAACAGTTCCTGGTTCAATTATATTAGGATCAGCAATGTTGTTTGCTTTGGCAATTTTATCAAAAGCCATTATATCTCCATAAGCTCTACCTGAAATTTTTGACAACCAGTCTCCTTCTACTACAGTGTAAGATTCTCCTTCGATTTTTTCTCCCCAAGTTGTTTCATTAATAGCCCCACCAACTCCACTTTCAACTATATCTGTTGGAGTAATTTCTGATGGAGTAACTTCTGATGGAGTAATTTCTGCTTCTGCTAGTATCTGTGATTCTTCTAATTTAGGAATTTCTAAAACTTGTCCTACTTCAATAGAATCAGCATTAGCTAGGCTATTTTCTTTGGCAATTTCGGTAAATTTATATCCATCATTGTAATAAGTCTGAGCAATGGTAAAGAGAGTGTCATTTTCTTTAACTGTATATTGTCCCGGTAAATTTTCAGGAGCGACATCTGTTTGTTCTGTTTTTCCAGCACTTCCTAAATCAGCAGGAGCTTTTTTAAAGTAATTGAAAACTAGAATTCCGGCAATTAAGACTATTAGAAGTCCTAAAATTAAACTTAAATAAGATTGGTCATCCTGCATTTGAGATTGTAATCTTTGCAATAAAGAAACATTAGCAGTCTTTGAGCTTATTTTTTTATTTTTTGTAGTTCTTGGCATTTTTTCACCTCCTAACTTTTGTTGTATTTACCCGAACAAAATTTCTTCGAAATTTATGACGGGTTTACCCAAGCAAATTTTGATTTGATACTCAAAACTTGAACGGGTGCAGGCAGGTATTCTCTAGCAATATATTTACTCGATTTCTTACCTTTTGTCAAGCTGAAGATAATTATGAAATTTTTATTTGGCGGAATCGACGGGAATTGAACATATAAACTAACCTCTGGATTGATAATGTTCTATCAAGTAATTACAATAAAATTACCCTAATGAAATCCAAAATGGAAAAGCATCTTAAATCTCCAGTTTTAGGACCTGAGATTATTTTGAAGAGCCTCCGTTGGCCTCAAAGAGATGCAGAATCTTTTTTCGATAATTGGACAAGAGATATGGCATATGTCCTTGGATATTTTGCTTCAGATGGCTCAATGTATAGAAATAAACGTGGTTCATATTATATTTCTTTTACTTCTGCTGATAAAGAGCTCATTGAAACTATTAAAAATATTATAATGGTTAAAAACATTATTGAAATTTATCAACCAAAAGGTAATACTAAAATTAGATATACTCTTCAAATAGGTAGTAAGAAAATGTTTTTCAGATTATTAGAAATTGGTTTTACTCCTAAAAAAAGTTTAACTTTAAAACTTCCAATAATCCCAAATAATATGCTAGGACATTTCCTAAGAGGATATTTTGATGGTGATGGATGTGCTTATTTGCATTATTATCATCGTGTTGATAGAAAAAATAAACTTTACAAAATACTAACTTTAAGACTTACATCTGGTAGTGAACACTTTCTTAAATCGCTTCATAAAAGATTAATCGAAGTAGTTAAAATTAAAGGTGGGTCTATTTGTAGTCACAGTGGTGCCTATACACTATCATTTAGTTACTGTAATGTGGTAAAATTATACAGTTTCATGTATCCTGAATTAGGTTTACCATGTCTTGAACGAAAAAGGGTAATCCTAGAAAAAGGGATCAAAAATTTGGGGTCGTAGCTCAATGGTTAGAGCGCTTCCCTGTAGAAATGCAGCTCCTAGAAGAAATTCTAGGATGAGAAAATTCCGGGATAACGGTGAAGGCTAAATTTTTATAATATGCTAATACCGTGGGAACTCGCCAACTGGCGAGAGCGCCGTAGAGACTAGATACCGGAGCGCCTAAGTTAATTTTAATATGGCGAAGATATAGTCCATGCTGATATGAAAATATTGGATTACATGCACGGATGAGGTTGCGGGTTCGAGTCCCGTTGTCCCCGCCTTCGGTCCGCCGAAGCGGACATTCGGCGTGGTAGAACCAGCCTTTGGTTCGCAAAGGCGACAGTTATTTTTTATGCTCGAACTTCCTTTATATCAAAACCCGGTAAATTATAATCAATTTTCCCCTTTGGAATTTTTGAGTTCGTTTGTCGTTATTAAACCGGAATTTGTTTGGCTGTTGGTCATATTGGTCGGTGTGTTTTTTACTGTTGTTAGCTTCGTTCTCTCCTATCACTGGAAGAGTTTCGGCCTGGAAATGTTTGTAATGGGAAAGGCGGCAATATTGTATTTTTCCGTTTCTTCAGTGTTGCTTGTACTGATGGTTGTTTCTCTTATTGTTTACCTTAACTCTCTGTAAATATTCATGCTGGACATTGACCCAAATGAGAAAATTATTTTAAAGGTTAGGCGCCACAAACTTGCCCTGGTCTTTGAGTCGATTTTTCTTATTTTTTTCATTATTTTACCGCCGGCCTTATATTTTATCAGTGAGAGGACTATAAATATAAAAGGCAATGATTGGGCTTTATTCCTAAGCATTTATTCCGCCATATTGCTTATCGGCTGGATAATTTTC
>JAUSHL010000043.1 GCA_030648645.1 Candidatus Daviesbacteria bacterium | reverse complement strand
TTAAGAGATTGCCACGCTCTCCGCCAGCTGGCGGATCGCTCGCAATGACAAAGAGTAGTTAATTAAAGGACACAAAAAATGTTTGAGATTGTTTCAGTTCAGATTTCGCAAAACTATATCAATTGAGATTTCGCATTACATGACTATAAATTAACTTGACATACTTTAGTAAAGTTTGTTAAAATATATTTTATGAAAACAGTGAATATATCTCTAACCCTAGAGCAAGCAAATGCGATTGATCAAGCTACAAATAATTTGGGGTTTGCTAATCGAAGTGAGCTATTCCGTGCCTTAATAAGAACTTTTTTAAGGAAACCTGAGACGATAATTAACACAGATTTCCCTATGAAAAGCCCAAGTACCAAAAGTGCTCAGCAGGTATTAACTGGATTTAAGAAAACCGGTAAATACTCTGTTGCTTTCTTGAAAGATCTTGAGGGAGGATTGAGAGATAGTGATTATTTTATCAATGACCTACCTCTTAAATGAATTATACCCCACTTCGCCCAAAAGTCATTCAATATCTTTTACGGCACAACTTAACTAAAAAGTTTGAAAAACAAATCCAGCTTTTATTAGAAAACCCAAGACATCCAAGTCTTCATACTGAACTACTCGAACCTCATGAACTAGGTATTAGAAGTTTTAGGATTAATAAATCATATAGAACTTTATTCATTTATGATTCTGAAAATGGAAATATTAAAATTGTGGCAATTACAAAACATTATCAATAATCATCTTGCCAAAGTAATTGCCCAAACTTTTTCAGAGACTGTTATTGATTAGTATATTTATGTAAAATTGAAGCAGCTAGAGTTTGATAAGGGAGACCTTCTTCTATAGCTTTGGCTTTTAGCTTCTGCAAATCCCTCTCTGTAAGTCTTAAGTTAATATTCTTACTTTTATGAATAGTGTTTTTGGCTGCTTCAATGACATCTTTTTTAACTTGTTCAAAATTTTTAACTCTCTTGAACTCCCCTGCCTCAACAGCTTTTAAAATTTCTTCCTCCTCTTTTGTAAGCTCAAAATATTTCATCTTTTCCTCCTTTCTGTTAGATATTTTTTAGTCATTTTTCTACTTGGGTAAAGAGTTTTTAAAAAATATTTTTCCTCATCTTCTACAAACGGAATTAGATAAATATAATTATCAAGCTCTATCACAAAAACTTTTTGATTGGAAAATTTTTCTTTATTTGGATGATCAATAATATCCAATAAACCTCCATCAATAGCTGCATTAACTAGTTCTTCAAAAGATATTCCTCTTTTCTCTTTCAATAAGACGCTTTTCTCCTTATTCCAATCAAAATATTTCACAGACAAATTGTATGACAATGTATATGTTTTGTCAATAGATTATGATTTGTAATGTGAAATCTCAATTAACACACTTTTAAGAAATCTAAACTGTCACAACTGGGGTTATTAATTAAATTTAATTCATGTCATTGCGAGCGATCCGGCAATTGCCGGAGAGCGTGGCAATCTTATTTACCCATACTAGATTGCTTCGTCGGGTCGAAAAATCGACCCTCCTCGCAATGACAAGCAAGGTGACAATTCAGATTTCGTTTATATGTGACATCTTAGATTTCGTGTAACATGATTATCTCCCTTGCTTTTTAAGAGAATCTTCCTGTACAGTGGAATAAGAATATGTTTGAGCTTTTTGTTAAAGTTTTATCTTTAGGTATAGCTTCCCTTTTTAGTCCCCTCATGCTGGCTATGACAATAATACTTATGGGTAGTAAATTCCATCCCATTAAAAAAACTATATGTTATATCTTAGGTTTATTAATTGTCAGTATTGGGGTAATTATCGTAGGACTGTCTGTTAGTCAGATTACTGAAGCCACAAAAGGACCAGATCCTGTGCAAGGAATAATTGATGGAGTTTTAGGAATTTTGCTTCTTGCTTTTGCCATCAAAACCCTCATCAGCAAAGATAAAGAACATACTAAAAGAGTTGAAAGTTCAGAGGTTCATATTTTAAAACTAATGGCCTTAGGAATAGCTGTTAATTTATCTAACCTTGATGGTTTAACTTTAAGTTTTATTTCTTCCAAAACTGTTGGTGAAGCAGCAGTTGGAGCTTCAATTACTGCTATACTTTTATTAATCAATATCTTTTTTGTCACCTTACCGGGAACAATGCCATTACTTCTGTATTATATCTCTCCTAAAAAATCAACTGTCATTCTGCATAAAATTCACGATTTTTCCGTCAAATATGGTCCTTATGTCATAGCCTTTGTCTTTGGATTATTCGGCATCATCCTTCTCAATTCTGCTTGGACCTGTTTTAAGTGAAAATCACTGAATATGAAATTTTTTGGGTAAATAATTTGCCCCTAAAGCCAAAGCTAATCCTAAAATTAACATCCCAATGGCTGATTGCTGTAAGTAATGGGTAATAATCTGATAAAAAGCCGATGTCGCTTCAGGACTTAACTGCCCTCCTGCCCCCACAAACTCTTGTTGTCCCAGATAAATCAAATAGAGTAAAAAGACCATCGAAATACTGAGGCCCAATCCTACATAAACTAAAAATTGACGGTGATATTTTGAAAAAAACTATTAGAAATATTTTTCGCAACGACCCAACTTCAAAAAAGAAATCAATAATTTTATCTGTTTGTATAATGGGATTATAACTCGATATTGTGCTATAGTACGACGGTAAAGAATTTGGGTAATGAGCTAGCTGATTGTATCCACCCCAGGGACCAATATTAGTAGATATATTATCAAGTAGCAAGGGTGGAAATGCACAGATATCTTTTGGTATCCAGGGGTATTGTTTTTGTAGTTTCTGGTAAGGGGAGCA
>JAUSHL010000042.1 GCA_030648645.1 Candidatus Daviesbacteria bacterium | reverse complement strand
TAAATAAAACAGCAAAGAAAATTAATAAAATAATTCTCATTACCCATAGTATATACTAAATATATATCAAGTATATATCATGGGATGTGCCAGTAGAGGGTAACTGTACCATTTTGATGGTCAATAACTACTCCCTTGCCCACTGTTCCTGTTAGATAACAAGCAGCAGAATCTGAAAACTCATAAGCTATGCCATCAGCTACTGCATGGATAGGAGTTCCTGCATAATCTACTAAATCCAAACCAGTATGTTTGCCTAAGAAATATTGTTCCCCAAAAGTGGTACTAATGTTTCCTGGTTGGCAGGAAGAGCCACACAGAGTTCCGTTATAATTTGATAAAGGTTTTTCAAATTGCCCGGAATCAATAAATGGTTTAGGATCAACTTTATTTTCTTTACCGGTCACAGTATTGTTTTCTACTTTAGCATTAGTCATCACTTCAAAATGAAGATGTGGACCTGTAGAACAACCTGTATTTCCCACACTAGCAATAATATCTCCTCTTTTAACCGGACCCTTTTTAACTCCAATTCCGGATAAAGCTCTTCTTACAGAATTAGCATCAGCTTGAAGTTGAGCAATCAAAGATTGGAATTTAGACTCATTATTTTGAGTAACATTCAACAAATCCTGCTTGGCTTTTTTCTGCTCTCCCAGTTGCCCCTGATATCTTTCCAAGTCTTTTTTTAGTTTTTCCTGTTGAGCCTGTCTTGTTTCCTTATCAGTTTTTTGATCATTATAGGTAATCTTGGTGGCTTGAAGCTGGTATAAAACTTTTTTATCATTGGTTTGAGCTACCTGAATGTATTTCATTCTGGTAAGTAAATCTGAAAAACCATTGGAGGAAAAAAGTAAATCAACAGCAGAATAATTTCCATATTTATAAGTTTGAATAATTCTTTCAAGGAGGACTTTAGTCAGAGAATCTAAAGTTATAGAAAGTCTGGTAATTCTGGTAGATAAATCATTAATTTCCTGCTCTAATTTAGCAATTTGAGTAGTTGTTTCTTCCATTTTAAGTTGGGTAATTTTAGTTTGAGTATCAATGTAGGAAAGTTGTGTTTTTAGGGTTTTTTCCTGACCCTTGGCAGCATCTAATTGTCCCTGAAGTTCTGAAATTTGTTTTTGAATATCTGTTAATTTATCTCCTAATTCCTGGGGTGATTCTGCAAAAATAGATTTGCTATTAGAAGGTAAGAGTAGAAAAAGCAAAAATAAAACTATTAAGGTTAATTTTAAAACTTTCATTGCACATTTTTAAATACGCAAGTAACGCCGAACAGCAATTATTGATCCCAGACCTCCGACTAAAAATGCTACCAGTAGTTCTATTGCCAAAAGCTCGCCAATAAAAATTATTGGCAAAGGTATAATATTTTGAACTGCTTCACCTAAATTTGTCTTTAATACCGATTCAAAATACCAAAATATTAAAAAGCTAACTATAAATCCTAAAATTGCCCCCAAACAGGCGTATATTATTCCTTCCAAAAGAAAAGGCATACGAATAAACCAATTAGTGGCTCCCAAAAGTTTGACTGTTTCAATTTCATCTCTTTTAATTCTGATCTTAAATCCAATAATCATCACAATAATTAAAGTTGAAAAAGCAATTAAAAATCCAACGATAGCAATTCCCACCATTCTAATTAAACTGGTAGCTTGGGTTAAAGATGCCACCACGTCTTCCGGAAAAACAACTTCTTCAACAACCGGTTCTTTCTTGACAATTTCTGCCACAAATTTTAAATCATCCGGAGATTTGGTGGAAATTTCTAAAGATGCCGGTAAAATATTGGCGGTGACAAGTTCCAAAAGCATTGGATTGCCTTTATTTCTTTGTTTATAAATTTGTAAAGCTTCATCTTTGGATACAAATTTAAAAGAGGTAATTTTATCCGTTTGAGTTAAAGCATTTTTAATAGCATTGACATCAGTACTGGTTGTACCGTCTTTGAAAAAAGCAATTGCCTGAGGTTTACTTTCATAAAATCTTAAGATTTGTTGTGAACCAAAAGCCATCATAATAAATAAAGATAGTGTTAAGAAGGTTAAAAACATGACCATTGAGGCAGCTAGTGCCTGATAAGGAGTTCTTCTGATATTTCTTTTGGTAAAATCAAAACTATTCATATTTTAATGAAATTCATATTTTCCTTCACTTTTATCCTTGGTAATTTTTCCATCTTTAATGGAAATAACCCTTCTTTTTTGAACATCAACAATTTCTTTATTGTGTGTTGCCATAATAATAGTTGTTCCCCAAGAATTAATTTCTCCCAAAAGTGAAAGTACGGACCAGGCTGTTTGAGGGTCCAGATCCCCAGTTGGTTCATCTGCCAAGAGTACTTCTGGTTTACCGATAATAGCTCTGGCAATAGCTGTTCTTTGCGCTTCTCCCCCGGATAATTGTCGGGGAAAAAGATTTCTTCTGTTCCAAATTTCAAATAATTTCAAAGTTCTTTCCACTTCCTTTTCAATTTCTAAATCCGGCAACTGCCGGACTTGCAGAGCTAAACTTACATTTTCAAAAACCGTCCGGTCATCTAAAAGTTTAAAATCCTGAAATACAAAGCCTATTTTTTTGCGGTAGTTTGGTAAATCCTGAGGTTTTAATTTTGTGACATCAATATTGTCAATCAATATCTTACCGGAGGTTGGTAGATATTCACGGGCCAAAAGTCGAAGGAGAGTGGATTTTCCGGCACCGGACGGACCTACCAAAAAAACAAATTCACCCTTGTTGATATCTAGATTAATATCTTCCAGGGCCAAAATATTTGAGGAAAATTTTTTGGTAACATTTTGAAATGAGATCATTGAACTTCAACTTTACCAACATCCATCAGCCATCCTTCTTTAATAGCTTTTTGAGTTTCACCTAAAACTTTGACTTTTTTCCCTTCAAATTCAGATAAATCAATCACTGAGGAAGTTAAAGCTACTGGAACTGCTCCATTCCTGACCAAAAAATGGGTTCCTTCAACATATGTACTCGAATCTTTGGGAGTAGGTCTTGGTTGGATTGTACCTTCTGCAAAATCTTTAAAAGTTCGATTATCTTGAGAGGCCGTCTTTGGTTTCTCAACTATCAGCGGAGCTTTATCAGCCATTTTTTGATTACCGGAAAGTACAATACCTGCGACAACTCCTAAAATTACAGAAAGTACCAAAACTATAATAAAGAGATGGTTTTGTGATGGGAGATGAATATTTTTCAAAGGATTTTGCATTAATTTATTTTAACCACTTTCTATTGGTTTTGTCCAGTACTTATAATTATAATGTTTTAAGCTCGGCTTCAATGAACTCATTTAAATCTCCATCTAAAACTGAATCTGTATCTGAAGTTTCCACATTTGTTCGAAGATCCTTGACCATATGATAGGGATGTAAAACATAAGATCTGATTTGGGTCCCCCAAGAAGCCTGTCTAGTTCCTTTTAAATCTTCTCTGACTTTATTTTCTTCCTCCTCTTTTAAAATCCATAGTTTAGCTTTTAAAATTCTTAAGGCATTTTCCCTGTTTTGCAATTGTGATCTTTCTGTTTGGGCTGTCACAGAAATTCCGGTTGGTAAATGTTTTAATCTTACAGCAGTTGAAACTTTATTGACATTTTGTCCGCCGGCACCACCTGATCTGAAAGCTTCAAATTCTATTTCATCCGGTTTAATCTCAATCTCTGCATCATTTTCAATAACCGGTAAAACTTCAACTAAAGCAAAAGATGTTTGCCGGAGTTGATCAGCATTAAAAGGGGATTGTCTGACAAGCCGGTGGGTTCCGGCTTCTTTTTTTAAGTATCCATAAGCGTATGGTGCATGAACAATCATGGTAATAGATTTGTAACCTGCTTCTTCCCCAAAACTTTCATCAGAAACCTCACACTTCCAATCCATTTTTTCAAAATACCGCTGATACATGCGGGCAAGCATTGAAGTCCAATCCATTGCTTCTACTCCGCCGGTTCCGGCATGAATTGCTAAAATTGCATCGGCATCGTCGTGCGGTCCTGATAAAAATAATTTTAATTCCAGCTCACCTAAAATACGGTCAATATGATTAAATTCAGTTGTTAATTCTTCTTCCATTTCTGGTTCATTGGAAATTTCGGTGGCATTATTAATTCTAGTTTCCAAATCTTCCAGAATTTTTAGAAATTTTTGTTTATCTGAAAGCTGACGACTGACGACTGCCGCCTTTGGCGAGCCTCGCCCTTGTCGGGCCGACTCTTGTGGTTCATCCCAGAATCCTTCTTTGTTCATCTGAGCTTCAAGTTCTCTAATTTCAGTATGTAAAGTATCCCTGTCAAACTGACTGGCAATACTTTGATATCTTTCTTTTAACTCTTTTAATCTCTCCTGTAAGTCCATGTTGAAATTATAAGCGAAGCTTGAAATTTTTGCTTCGCTCAAATTATAACAGTTCTGAAAGATTTTATGCTAGAATTTGTGGTATGACATTATACATTAATACCAAAGACCCAAAAATAGTGACTGTGGAATTAAAAGAAAATGGCAAGATGGTAAAAAGTTTGAGTGAAGAAAATGAATATGGATCACAAGTCCTGCTCCCTTTGATTTTAAAATTAATCCAACTCCAACCTCGGGGGTTGGATATGGATATACTGGAGGGGATAGAAGTGGAAGAAGGTCCCGGGTCTTTTACCGGACTTCGGGTTGGAGCCTCAGTTGCTCAAGCTTTGGGCTTTGCTTTAAATATTCCGGTAAATGGAAAACTTAACAAACTTCTTGTTCTCAGTTATACTTAAACTAATATTATGTCATTTGTGTCATCCCTGGCTTGACCAGGGATCCAGTTTCCATCATCCTGGATTCCTGCTTTCGCAGGAATGACATATGTGTTTACTTATGAAAAACTTATCCCATTATTTTATTCCTCATCCGGAAACTCATAAAAAAGCACATCTCCTATCATGGCATTTTCTAGTAATCTATATTCTACTTTTCATGTTTTTAAAAGTTGGACTTGATTTAGTCGGAATTTATAAACCGGGAGTTTTGGGTATTGATTCAACAATTACAACTGCGCAAATTATTGAGGATACCAATATAGAAAGAGCCAAAATAAATTTACCACCACTGACTGAAAATTCAGCTTTATCCAATGCTGCCAAACTAAAAGCCCAAAATATGTTTGCCGAAAATTATTGGGCTCATTTTTCTCCCACAGGTCGCGATCCTTGGGGATTTATGTTAAGTTCTGGGTATAAATTTTCTTTTGCAGGGGAGAACTTAGCCAGAAATTTTTCTAATTCTCAGGATGTAGTAACTGCTTGGATGAATTCGCCGTCTCATAAAGAAAATATTGTCAATGCTAAATATCAGGATATTGGTGTAGCTGTGGTTGAAGGAAATTTAAATGGACAGAAAACAGTATTGGTTGTGCAAATGTTTGGTAAATCTTATGAAGCGATCGCCTCAGCTCCGGAAGTAAATACCGGTGGTCAGAAAATTGCCTTAGCAGATTCCGAAATTACCAAAAACCGACCAATGGTTTTGGCAAGTTCAATTTTAAATAATTCTTCAAATACAAAAACAATCAATCCAACTTCAATTATTAAAATATTTGGCATTGGCATCATCACTTTTATAAGTATGTTAATTTTATTGGATTTTATAATCTTAAAAAGAAGAGGGGTTTTCCGTTTTTCATCACATCATTTGGCTCATTTAAGTTTCTTAAGTTTATCAGGAGCATCAATGTTTTTGACTAAAGCAGGAGAGATATTATGAGGAAATTTTCAATTAAAAAAATTAGTGTGATGTGGGTTTTAATTTTATCAATTCCTTTTTTTATAGGTTTGCTGATAATTTTCCGTTTTTCTCTGAATAGACAAATGGAGGTTTTAATTGGAGCTTCCGTGTTATATGTAGTAACAGCAATTTTACATCATTTAAAAGAGAAAACTTTGACAACAGAGATTATTATAGAGTATATTTTGATAGCTGTTCTTGCATTACTGCTCTTACAGGGACTTCTGATTTAACTAGTTGACATAAATTTAAAAACAGGATATTTTAACAGCTATGGCAAAGAAAAATAAAAAGGCTTTCATCGTTGGAACAACGAGAAGGCGTAAAGCCTTCATCACTGGGATTACCGGACAGGATGGTTCATATTTATCAGAATTTTTATTGAAAAAAAACTATGAAGTGGCAGGACTGGTTAAGAGAAATGCCTGTAATTTTTTAGGCAATATCGAACACATTAAAAATGAGATAAAAATTTATAACGGAGATTTACAATGGCCGGAATCAATTGCTTTGGCTTTACATGATTTTAAACAGGATGAGATTTATAATTTGGCTGCACAATCTTCTCCCTTAGGATCTTTCAAAGATGTAATTGGAACAATGATGGTGGATGGTATTGGAGCAGTGCAGGTATTTGAAAGGGCAAAAGAAATTGTTCCCAACGCCAAAATTTATCAGGCTTCAACCTCAGAAATGTTTGGTGCTCCCAAAGATATTCCGCAAAATGAAAATACTTTATTTAATCCGGCAAATCCCTATGCTGCTGCGAAAGTTTATGCTCATTATATGGCAAGACTTGCCAGAGTTGACGGCAAAAAGCCTCAATTTATTGGATGTGGAATTTTGTTTAATCATGAAAGTCCGAGACGTGGATTGAATTTTGTAACCAGAAAAATAACTACTGCTGTGGCCTGTCTTAAAAATAATAAAAAAGAAGGAATTCCTTTGAACGAAATAGGTGAGCCAATCGTCCAAAATGGAAAACTAAAATTAGGAGATCTTTCTGCAAAAAGAGATTGGGGGTATGCTCCGGAATATGTTGAAGTGATGTGGTTAATATTACAGCAGGATAAGCCTGATGATTTTGTCATAGCAACGGGTGAGGTTCACACAGTCGAAGATTTTGTGAAAGAAGCTTTTGGTGTAGTAGGAATGGATTGGAAGAAACATGTTGTTATTGATCCTCATTTT
>JAUSHL010000038.1 GCA_030648645.1 Candidatus Daviesbacteria bacterium | reverse complement strand
AGTTGTTGTCCAGTTTTCATCTATACCTCCTTTCAGCTCAGATAGTGATGTAATGCCGGCAAGTTTAAATGCCGCTTTAATATATCTAAGACCCTTAATTCTAACTGAAAGGTGTATACGATCCGCTAGCTCACCTACAATAGCCCCTTGCATAAACTATTATGTATTTGTTATTATCGCTTCATGCCAAAAAAAATTGTAAAGTCAAAAGCTATAGCAGAAGTCAGTTCTTCTCAAACTGCCGGTAATCTTCCGGGCCTTTTAAAAAATTTAAAATTAAATAAATTTGTCATTATTGCAATTGTAATAATTGGTTTGGCTTTAATTTTTACCAACAAGAAAAATTGGATTGTTGCCGGAACCGTCAACGGAGAATCAATCTCTAATTTTGAAGTTTTGTCCCGTTTAAATAAAGAATACCGTTCAGCAATTTTAACTGAAATTATCAATGAAAAAATTGCTTTACAGGAACTGAAGAAAAACAATCAAGCTATTACCGCCAAAGATATTGATGATAAAATTGCCAATTTAGAGCAAATCAACGGAGGTAAAGAAGCTTTTGATGCCAAGCTTGCTCAAAGTGGCTATACCAGAGAAGGTATTAGAACTCAATTAATTATCCCGATCATGGCCGAAAAACTCTATGCTAATGAAGCCACTGTTTCCGCAACAGAGGTAGCTGATTTTATTGCTCAGGTTACTCAAGGTCAGGGTAAATTCCAAGCCACTGATTCTGCAGGTATTCAATTGGAGGCAGAAAATGCTTTAAAGCAACAAAAATTACAAGCCTTACTGGAACAAAAATTCCCGGAATTAAAATCATCTGCTAAAGTTTCTATCTTCTAGATTTCATTTAATTGAAGAAATAATCTGTTCCACTTCCTTAGAAAAATCATTTTTACTTGTAGCCCGGCTTCCGTCCTGTGATACTCTGTGAGAAATATCAAAATTCGTACCTCTTACTGCTGAGCACCATCTATAAGAAATATCCCCATTATCACTTAAAGTTTTTGTTTTGGTCGCATGATTATCACCTAATTTAATTGGTTCGCCACTGCAATTTAACTTATTTACTATCAAAAATGTCACCGGTTTTAAGGCGCTATCACAAACTATATCTTTTCTGTTTTCACCGCTTGGATCAAACTCAAAATTATTGGAATTATTACAAGTTAAAAGTCCCCAATTATTGGGAAAGTTTAAAGTATAACCTAAACCTTTAAAAATTTTATCATTTGATAAAACTGGTGTAGGCGATAAATCAGAAACTATAGAAGGAGTAGTTGCCACACTGGGAAGTCTGGATAAAGAATTGGGCACATTTGCCGACTGTGTTACCTTCGTAATTTTAGAAGATTTTAAAATATAAAATAAAGACACAAAAACTACGGCTAAAATAAGCAAACCCACCCCTCCAAAAATGATAACTTTGTTTCTTTGATCCATAACTAGGGTATTTTACCACAAACCACCTTTTTGATATATAATTCAGCTATGGACTTGCGAGAAATTACTGAAAAAGAAAAAAATATTTACAATAAATCAGTATCTCATCTCATGCAATCATGGGCTTGGGGGCAGTTTAGAAAAAGTTTGGATACAAAATTAAAAAGATATGGTCTTTTTGAAAATAATCAATTAGTAACTGCTTTTCAAATTACTTTTCATAAAATTCCTCTGACAAAATATTTTGTAGGATATTTACCAAAAGGCCCATTTCCTGATAAAAATTTGGCCAAAGCCCTAACACAAATTGGCAAAGAAAATAATTGTGCCTTCATTAAGATTGAACCTGATGTCATTGCGATCCGGCAATTGCCGGAGAAGCAATCTGAAACAGAGATTGCTTCGTCGTCCGGCTCTGCCGGAGCTCCTCGCAATGACAACACATTGATATCAAAAAAATTTAAACCATCGCCTAAACCACTTTTTACCAAATTCAATTATGTTTTAGATTTAACCAAATCCGAAGATGAAATTTTACAAAACATGCATCAAAAATTTAGATATAACATCAAGGTAGCAAAAAAACATGAAGTCATAATCAAAGAAGGCACAGATGATCAGCTTTTTGCAGATTACATAAAATTATATTTCGATACTACCAAACGACAAGGCTATCATGGACACAATATGAGTTATCACAAATCAGTCTGGCAATCTCTGAAAAAAGAAAATATGGTTAGAGTATTAGTTGCTTATTATGAAAAAATTCCTTTAACCGCTTGGATGTTAATAAATTTTAAAGATACATTATATTATCCTTATGGTGGCTCATCAGAATTACACCGTAATGTAATGTCATCTAATTTATTGGCTTGGGATGCCATCAGATTGGGTAAAAAATTGGGATTAAAAAAATTTGATCTTTGGGGAGCAGCAGATCTCAGTAAAGGAGAAAAAGATTCTTATTTTGGATTTACTAAATTTAAAGGAGGGTTGGGTGCCGAACTTATAGAATATATTGGAACTTATGATTTAATTTTAAATTGGCCAATTTATATTTTATTTAATATAGTTGAAAAATTTATGCCACTAAAATTATTACTTCTTAGGTTAATAAACGAAGTTTGAAAGCTTGCTTGAAAACTGAGTTTTCAAGCTTCGCTTATTAGAAATTAGAAATTAGAAATTAGAAATTTTTTATGGACATCAGACAATCAAAAGAATGGGGAGATTATTTATCTTCAATTGGCTGGAAAGTAGAAAAAATCGGAAACTCTCGGGTCTTTATTCGAAATTTACCATTTTTAAAATATTCAGTTATTAAAATTCAACATCCTCAAAATAATTTATCATTTTCCGAAATTGATAAATTTGCCAAAAAGCATCATTCTTTATTTGTAATTTTAGAACCGGATAAAAATAACTTTAATAAAGAAGCTGTTTTAAAAAATGGATATGTTCGATCGAAAAGCTCTCTCACTCACACTTCAACAATTTATATTGATATAAATAAATCAGAGAATAAAATTTTATCCGGATTTTCCGAAAATGCCAGAAGAAATATTAAAAAGGCGCAAAATAATAATTTAGAAATTAAAATAATTTCATTAAAAGATAGCGACCGTGATTTACAATTTAAAAAATTTTATTCTCTTTTATCTAATTTAACTCATTTAAAAAAATTTTATATTCCGGGACATTCCGAATTTCATAAAAAAATGATGGCTTTTAAAAACTCTTCATATATTTTATTTGCCTATCATAATGTCATTGCGATCCGGCGAAAGCCGGAGAAGCAATCTTCTCAACCCGTCGCAGCTGTTTGGCTGGGAATTTTAGAAGATCGGGCTGTTTATATGAACACAGGTATTACCAAAGTAGGCTATGAAACCTTAGCAAATTATTTATTGGTTTGGGAAAGTATTAAATTTGCCAAAAGTAAAAAATTGCCTATTTTTGATTTTGAAGGAATTTATGATCCAAGATTTCCGAAAGAGAGAAAATCATGGAAAAATTTTTCTGAGTTCAAAAAAAGATTTCATGGTAATGTCATTGAATATCCCGGATCTTTTATAAAAATTTATAATCCGGTTTATAAGTTATTATATTTATGCAGCAAAATTTTACCTTAATAATTTTTACTTTAATATTAATTCCAATTTTGTTATTTTTTTATTGGAGACTCCGGTTAAAAAAAATAGCAATTTATAAATCCCTTATTTTGGGAAAAATTGAAGTTTTTGAAAAATATAATAAAGAAAAAGTTTTAACGATAAATTCATATCCTCAGGGAGTTTCCATTAAAGATCAAAGTATCGAAAAAAGTTATTGGTTCACCGTAGCAGAATTAGTAGTTAAATTTTGTTCTTCAAGGAAGAATAGCCAAGTACTACTTTTGGGATTAGGGGCAAACACTATTCCTAGTTTAATTGCTCAAAAAAATCCCAAAATTCTTCAGACTATTATTGAAATAGATAAATTTATAATTGAAGCCTGCCGAAAATATTTTAATCTGGATCAATTACCCAATTATCAGATTTTAAAAGCTGACGCATTTCAGATTCTTAAAGAGCATCTGCTCGCAAGCTCCGCTTATTCTAAATTCTTTATTCTTAATTCTTTATTCGATATTATAATTGTTGATATTTTTACCGGGCAACCACCCTATGTTTCTTTAAATTCTAATCAGCCAAACTTTATTGAAAAAATTATGCCATTTTTAAAAAATGATGGCATGATTATTTTTAACAGACCTGCTCATAATCAAGAATCAAGAAATGGTGGATTTGAATTGGAAAAATATTTAAAAACTAAATTTCAAAAAACAGATATTTTAGAAATTTTCGACCCCCGAAGATTTAAAAATCATGTCATTACTGGTTGGCAGAAGAAATAATGAACTACTCCGCAATAAATTGCGGAGTATCCCTTCGGGCAAGTTCTTCTGTGAACCATTCATCCTCGCAGCAAGCTGCGAGGTATTCTGGTTCAAGAATAAAATAAATTTTAGCTCAGATAAATCTTTTGTAAATTATCCAGCATTTTATGAAATTCTTCATGTTTTCCTTTACCAACTTTTTCATTCTCAACTATCTCAAATTTCTCTAATAAATCTTTTTGAGTTTTTTGGGAAAGATGAGCATCGGCAATCATGTATAAAATATTATCCTCTTTATCAATATGGTCTTTCAATAGAGCGATATAACTACTAGTACTTTTGATAATTTTATTAGCAGCTTTTGGATCACCTGTTTTAAAATCTTCTATAGCTTGAGCAAAATTTTTGACATAATTTCTTCCTAAATTATGTTCTTCTAACATCATCCCAATTGGTCCGCCCTCATTTGGGATTCCAGCTTTTTCCATCGCCGGAAAAAGTAAATCTTCTTCTTTACCATGATGGCATTTATCGACAAATACCCTTATAAATTCTAAAAGTTGTTCAAGATGTTTATAATCAACATTTTCACCCTTTTTAAGTTTCTTGTTAATTTTTTCCAATATGGAAAGAGCTATGAGTACACCTTGATGTTCGTCTTTTAATTGCTGTGTAGCTTTCATTGATTGTTTCATTATAGCAGTTAATTAAAAATTACACATTAAATTTATTCTGAAATAGTTAAATCTCTTAATTTACAATATTCACATTTTAGATCATCACATCTTTTATCCCAAAATTCTAAATTTATAATCTCATTTGATACTTTAATAATTTCTTTTTCCAAATCTTTTGCCATTATTTCTGTCACTTCAAATTTCTCACTTTTAAATATTCCTTTTTCATTTGGTTCAATAAAATCTATTACCCCTTCTGTCATTTTCATTAATCCGTTTTTACTTCGATCTAATAAGATTTTATAAAAAGTTAACTGGCGCAAATAATGGTAATCACTTTTTTCATTTGTCTCATCAATTTGTGATCTGGATTTTATTTTTCCGGTTTTAAAATCATGTACTGCAACACTGTTTCCTGAAATTATTTCAATCATATCCAATCTTCCGGTTATTGTTACATTTTCAGTTAATTTTACTCCAGATATTTTTAACTCACTCATGGTTTCCTTCCCCCAAGTTGGAATAATATTTTCAAAGTATCCAAGTAGAGCTTTTTTACCTTTTTCTAAAAGTGTTTTGCGGTCTTGTTCAACAAGAAATTCATTATCTAAACTTTCCGAAAATTTTTCTACCAGAAAATTACCAGTTAATTTTTTTATTTTTCTTTGATAAATAAAAGAATCCAAAGCAAAGTGGATTGCAGTTCCAAAAATTAAATAATTCTCTTTACTTTCAGGAAACTGCAATAAATTACGGTAAAAATATTGCCATGGACATTTCAAATAATTATCAAGTCCGGTTGCTGATAATCCCCTAAGCAAAAAAAGTTCTTTAAAAAATTGTTGATCCTTTCTAGGAGAAGCTTCTCCTCGAGAAGATTCATTCTTCACTGGAATTTTTACCGCAGTACTTACATCAAAAATTACCTCTTTTTTCTGCAAAAAATCTTTTTCAAATTTCTCCGTGTCAATTTTTTCAACTAATTTTGGATTAATTTCTGATAAAAATTGTGATGGAATTTTTTCTGTTCCTTCAAGGCAGCGTGTTGAATAAGTAATAATAATATCTTGGCGGGCGCGGGTCATTGCTACATAAAATAATCTTCTTTCATCTTCATTTTCAGTATCCAGATTTAAAGTAATTCCTAAAATATCCCAAGGAATTTTAAGCCCAGCTGATCTTTTTTTAGCATTTCCCCAATGTCCATCGTAAGCATTAACAATATAAACATAATCAAATTCCAATCCTTTGGAACGGTGTGCCGTCATCAGTTTTACTGCTTTTTGATCAATCGAAATTACATGACTTTTTAAAGGTAACTCATGTTTTTGACACATCTGCAAATAATCTAAAAAATCCTTTAATCCGAATTTGGGATTTTTTTCAACCAATGATTTAATTTCTTCAAAAAGTGTAATCAATTTATCTAAAAGTTCCAATCTTTTTGGACTTTTTAAAATTGCTTCCTTAAATCCTGATTCGTTTATAACCTGTATAAATAATTTTTCAAAACTTTCGTTGTGTACAGTCTTTTGCCAATTATTTAATTTTTGATAAAAAGAAATTAATGAATCAAAACTTTTAAGTTTTAATTCTTTTGCTAAGCTTTTGTTCAAAGTACTCAAAACCTCGTACACGGAGCTTCTATTTTTGCGGGCATACCCCATTATTTTATAAATGTCCAAAGGCTCAATGTTGAATAAATCAATATGCATGACTTTTAATAGTTCAAAGTCCTTTCCCACAGATCCTACTGCTTCCAGTATCAGGATCAATTTTTGCATATATAAATCATTAAAAATATTTTGATCACTATGCAGTGAATATGGAATACCATTTCTTTCCAAGGATTCTGCAACAACTTTTAAATCTTTATTATTACGGCCAATAATAGCAATTTCTTCCAGTGGAATTCCTTGTTTAATTTTTTTCGAAATATCATCAACTATAAATTGATATTCAGTAAAATAATTATTTAACACCGCCAGTTTTATTGGTTCAGATATTTTTTTTGATTGGGCATGCAAAATAATTTTCTTGGGAGATAATAAATTCGCGGTAATATTATTAGAAATCAAACTATCAACAGCATCTAAGATTTTTTGATGCGACCGGTAATTTTCTGTAAGTTTTATAATTTTAGCTTTTGGATATTTTTTTTGAAAATATAAAAAATTCTCCAGAGAGGCTCCTTGAAAACGGAAAATTGCCTGTTTTTCATCCCCCACTACAAAAAGATTTGGGTTGTCTTCGAAAAAACTTCCTAAAAGTTCAGCAATTTTATTTTGCACTGCATTAGTATCCTGATGTTCATCAATTAAAATGTATTGATATTTTTCTTGTAATCTAAGTAATAAGCCTTTATCATTTTCCAAAGCTTTTTTTACTTCCAAGAGCATGTCATTAAAATCATATTTTCTTTCTTTTAATAAATATTCCTGATATTTTTTATAAATTAATAACAGTTCTTTTGTCTTATTAATACTTTTCAGTTCGTCTTGATATTTACCTTTCATTTCTCCTGCGTATTTTCCTTTTTCATGATATAAGTCATCAATTTTAGTAAAATCATCTTCCCATTTTTTTATTGCTTCCTCCAATAAATTTGAATCAATCCCCTCTTTTTTTAGATTACTGATTTCCGATAAAGAGGGTTTTAAATAATACAGCGGATCACCAAATGGTTTTAAAAATTGCAAATCCGTGTTAGTTATAATTTTTTCCAAACTTTCAATTTGTTCAACTTCAGTAATACTTTCTGAGGAAATTAAATGAGGAAAATTTTCTGGATTTGATTTTATAACTTCATTGGAAAAACCATGAAAAGTATTAATTTGTACACGGTATGCCGGCGTGCCAATAATTTCTACTAATCTTTGCCTCATTTCTGATTTGGCAGATTCTGTAAAAGTTAGAGCCAGAATATTTTCCGGATTAACTTGAGTTTTAATTAAAATATTAGCAATCCGAAGTGTGAGAATTTGAGTCTTTCCGGTCCCCGGACCGGCAATCACCATCACTGGTCCTTCTATCTCATCAACAGCTAATTTTTGTTCCGGATTTAATCGTTTATAAAGTTTATCAAAAGTATTAGAAATCATTTTTCTAAATTTTCTTCAATCATAATTTCAATTTCATCAATTTCAATATCTAAGCTTGGTAGTTGGGGTAAAGATGCTCCCATTAATCCTTGTAAATCTCCATGCATACCAATGGTTGAATCCAAAACTTTTTGAATTTGTTTTTCTCTTTTTGCCCAAATTTGGGTATACATTCTTTTTTCTTTTTCCAAATCAGATTGCATTCCGGAAAAGCTTTCGACGATTGCCTCCACTCTTTGACGGAACTCACTTCCTGATAAATAATTATAAATTGCATCCATTTTTTCATTTTTTCCCACCACAGAAAGTTTTGTTTTATTTTGTTCAATTAAAGCAATCCGGAGTAGTGAGGCAACACTTAAGAAACTTTCAAAATTAGTCACATAAATTCCATCGCGGGGACCAAATTTATTAATCTCCGGTGGTAAAACTGAAGTAACCAGTACTGCCACATTTCCTTTTGACGCGCGCAAATCATCTTTTAATTTCATAACCCATCCTTCTGTCCAGTTTTTAGTTCTTTTTGATTCCCAAATAATTGACCCACACACTTTACCCTGTGTGTCACGAACTTTTTGTACGACATCCGCTCCGGTAATCCCTTTACCAACCGGTAAAATTTCATCCAAAGGAAAAGTTTTAATAAGTAATTCTTCCAGTTCTAATTCCAAAACTTCACCCTGTAATTGCTGTGAACCTTGTCCGGCTTTTAATTTAAGTTCCTCAATCATTTTGGACATATCAGCAATTTTTTTCAAATTCTCAGCATCCTTAAGTTGATGCTCTTCCATTAATACTTTACTGACATTTTCCCGGATTTTTTCTCTTTCTTCATTCATCTGCCGTTGAACTTTTAATTCAAAGGTTTGTTTTTCATCTTCAAAAGCTTTTTTCTCATTTAATAGTTTCAGTTCCAACTCACGGGTTTTTTTAAGTTCTTCTGTCTTTTTTTCATTTTCTTTTTTTAGTGCTTTTAATTTCTCTTCCACATCCTTATTTAGTATTTCTTCTTTATTTTTTTGCCAATCAAGCATTTTTTGGCGGAGTTCTGTTTCAATTTGAGAACGGGCTTCGGCAATTTGCGGAACCAGTGCCTCATCAACAGAAAATTTATGCTGGCATTTTGGACAGGTTACAGTCATTTTGTTATTAGAATTGGTCATGATTATTTTTTTGTGTAAGTTGAGTATGAGTATACTAAAACACACCTTCCGAATCTACAATGAAATTTTAGGGGTGCAATGAATCGCTATAAACAGAGCTTGCGATTCGTCAGCTGACGAATCTGATGCGACTAATTGTACCTCTATAATTCAATTAAATTAATTTTTGCATCCACTTTTGTTTATATTTATCTAAATCATCACCAAAATTTTCTTTAAATTTTTGACAAAAATCTTCATAAGATTCTTTTTCTTCTAATTTAGAACAAAATTCGAACAATTTATCTTTTCCTGCATTTTTGACTATATAATTAATAAAAGAATAAGCCTGCCTATAATTTGGATGTTCCTGCCAATCTTTATAACCATGCAACATTTGAAAATCCTGAACATTTTCCGTATTTATGGTACTTTGTTTATATTGTTCTGCTACATAACCTGCCAATCCTTCTTTAAACCACACAGGAAATTTAAATCCATACATTTTATCTGTAAATATATGTGTAATCTCATGAGTAAGCACAAAATTAAAATCAGATCGAGAATGATTTGAAACTTTATCAAATACTTCCGGACTAAATATTGTTATCTGATCATTTCTGGCTGTACCAACTATCCAATCATCAGTTTTTCTACCCTGTACTTGATTCATTTCTTCCCGCTTATAAATAATATTTATTTTTATTTCTACATCCTGCCCAAAAAATAATTTATTTGCCTCATAGGCGTTATTTACTTGCTCTTTTAAAAGTTCTTCAGAATCTATTTTTGGATCATATTTTGTGATTTCAAAAAAACTATTCATACTTTAGTAAATTCTAGCTAATTATAATTTAAAATCAGTGAGAATGATATTTATATATTTCATACCAATTATTCGCTCCAGCGAAATTTTGGTATGTTTCAAGCATATGTATAAATTATAAATATGGAACCATTTAAAAATACCCAACATGATATACTGAACTTCTAAAGGGGGTGAATTTAATGGCAGGATTTGTAACCAATATAGACACTGACACTTTAGGTAACGATAATTTCCGAAAAGTAATTTTCACCGCGCCACATTCACAACTTGTTTTAATGAGCCTTAATCCGAATAAGGAAATTGGTATGGAAATGCACGAAAATGTTGACCAATTTTTTAGGATAGAAAAAGGATCCGGAAAAGTTGTAATGAATGGTGAGCAACATCAAATTTCCGATGGATTTGCAATCGTCGTTCCAGCAGGCACACAACATAATGTGATCGCAGGAGGTACCGGACTAAAACTTTACACAATTTATAGCCCAGCAAATCACAAGGATGGAGTTATCCATAAAACTAAAGCTGAAGCTGAAGCCGACACTACGGACATACCTTAGTGTTTTTTTATCTTTTTAAAATGTTTGGCAAGAGCCATGCCTGCTGATGGAACAAAAATCAAGACTCCGATTATGGTAACCATACTGGCTGCAATCAGCCAGCCAATTGCCATAACAACGGCTCCAATTCCCATTCCATGAATGGAAGTTAATGAATTTTTTTGTTTTTTCTGGATTTTGGCTGTTGAATGTTTCTTTGCTTTCATTTAAAACTTTCCTTTCTTGCTCTATACCCAAAATATTATAATATTTTGGGTTCAAGATATTTAACGAGAGCTACATACTCGAGTTAAATTAGCTTATATCCATCTTATATCAATGATTTAAACAAAGTAAAGACTTCATTCTGTCTTCTGAAACAGTTAAAATAAACTAATGAAAAAATTAGTGCCCATTTTATTTTTTGGAGCCATTTTCATTATTATTATAAATCAAGTAACTCCTCCAAAAGATCTTGCTTTTGCTTCCGTTTTACAATTAGGATTATTTTTTATTCCCCTGTTTTTATTTTTATTCTTTTTACTTAATCTGATCTTTAAAATGTTTTTTAAAAAAATTCCCAAAAAAATCTCGTCCAAAAAAATTCCTAAACTATCTAATTTACAAAAGTTATAAGTAAGGATACAATTTAGCCATGAAATATATATTGCGTAGCATTAAAACTTTTTACGTTTTAAGCTAAGCATCAAAATTTTAACCTTAAAAATATAATATGAAAAAATTTTATCTGACTACGCCAATCTATTATGCCAATGATAATCCTCATATTGGACACATCGGCACAACTATTTTTGCTGATATTATTGCCAGATATAACAGATTAAAAGAAAATGATGTACTTTTCTTAACAGGTTTAGATGAACATGGAGAAAAAGTTTATCTGGCATCAAAGAAGGAAGATAAAGAACCTCAACAATTTGTTGATGAACTTGCCCAAAAATGGCAGGATTATTGGCAAAAATTAAATATCAGCCATGATATTTTTATGAGAACGACTCTGCCTGAACACAAAGAAATAGTTGCCAAACTTTTAAATCAAATCAAAGAAAATGGAGATATTTATAAAGCAACTTATACAGGAGTGTATTGTGTGGGTTGTGAAGAATTTAAATCGGAAAGGGATTTGGTTGATGGTCATTGTCCTGAACATCGCTCTGATCAAATTTCAACAAAAGAAGAAGAAAATTATTTTTTCAAATTAACAAAATATATCCCTACTATTAAAAAATATATTCTTGATGGCACATTACCCTTAGAACCGGAAAGCAAAAAGAAAGAAATTCTTGCACGTTTGGATGGCGAAATTCATGATTTATCCATTTCCCGCCAAAATGTTCCTTGGGGAATTAAATTACCTTGGGATGAACAACAAACTGTTTACGTTTGGGTAGAAGCTTTAATGAATTATTACACTGCTACAAAAATTTTTAAAAAAGATGATTTTTGGCCGGCAGATTTACATTTTTTAGGTAAAGGAAATAATTGGTTTCATTCTGTAATCTGGCCGGCACTGCTTCTTTCACTAGAACTTCCCCTACCTAAAAAAATCTTTGTTCATGGATATTATAATGTTGAAGGAAAAAAAGTTGGAAAATCTTTGGGGAATGCTGTTACTGTCGATGATTTGTTAGAAAAATATGGTACTGACGGAACACGTTACTTACTCGCTGTCAGTATGCCTTACAATTCTGATAGTGAAGTTGATTTTGCTTGGTTTAATGAAAAATACAATAGTGACCTCGCCAATGGTTTGGGAAATTTGATAGCCCGCGTTGCCAAACTATGTGAGAATAATAATATTAGTGGGGTGACGAGAAATCTTGCAATAGCAAAAAATCTCGGCACTTTAATTGAAGAATATAAATTAAATGAGGCTTTAAGTTATATCTGGTCAGAAATTACTGAAGCAGATAAAAAAATCAATGAAACAAAACCATGGGAATTGGATCAAGAAAAAGCCAAACCAATTCTGGAAGATTTAGTTTTAAAAATCCAGCAAATTGCCTTTAATTTAAAACCATTCCTCCCAGAAACTGCAGAAAAAATTATGAAACAATTTTCTGGTGAAATAAAATCCGCCCCACCACTTTTTCCCAGAATTTAACTTATGGATAATCAGCAAAATTATTGGGATAAAAAAATCACAGGATATTCCAAAGAAAAATGGATTGATAAACCCTCTATTTTTGCAAAGTGGGCTATTCAATTTTTTCCCAAAAACGGCAAATTATTAGAATTAGGCGCTGGTCATGGTCAAGATGGTAATTTTTTTGCAACCAAAGGATACTCAGTTATTTCTACGGATTTTTCAGAAACAGCTCTAAAATATAATTTACAAAAACACTCCCTTAAACAAATTTCAATTCAAAAATTAAATCTAAAAAAAGTCTTCCCTTTTAATGATAACGAATTCAACATTATTTATGCACACCTTGCAATTCATTTTTTTGATAATAAAATTACTACACAAATATTTTCTGAAATTTACAGAGTCCTGAAACCAGAAGGAATACTAGCTGTAATTGTTAATTCTACAAAAGATCCTGAATATAATACTGGCAATAAAATTGAAAATGATTTTTTTGAATTACTACCGGGAATTACTAAACGATTTTTTAGTATTCAATCAATGGAAAAATTTTCTTACCAATTTAAGACTTTAATCATGGATCATGAGGGAAAATCATATAAAGATAAAGTAAAATTAATTAAATTTATTGGCCAAAAGTCTAAATGACCAAAGGGGGACAACGAGTCGCTATAGCGATTAATTGTTCCCTAAATTAAAATTAATTTATTTTTATATGAATCAACTTATTGACACTCATGCACATCTGGATGTGAAGCAATTTAAGCCTGATTTTGAGAATGTTATTGAAAGAGCCAAAATAGCCGGAGTCACAACTATTATAAATATTGGGCCCAGTGTTAATTCTGCTAAGGCAGCAACCCAATTAGAAAATGATCAAATTAAAATGTTTTCTACCATTGGATTACACCCTGAATATGTGCCAATTGCAAATCCGGCAAAATCTATTCCGGAAAAAATAAGAGCTTTGGAAAAAATATATTTAGCAAATCCGCAAAAAGTGATTGGCGTTGGTGAATGTGGTTTGGATTTCTTTTCCACCTCCGAGGAGTCAAAGCCCACCTCGGAGGTGTTTATCCAGAAAAAACTTTTCCAGGCCCAAATTGATTTAGCCAGAAAGCTCAATCTACCATTAATAATTCATTGCAGATCGGCTTGGGAAGATATTTTTAATTTTGATTTTACAGGTATAAGTGGTGTCTTTCATAGTTTTACTTCCAACTTTGATGATGCCCAAAAAGCCTTAAATTTAGGATTTTATTTATCATTTTCCTGTATTATTACTTACCCTAAAAATGAATATCTCCGGGAAATTATTAAATTCATGCCACAAGATAAGATTTTAACTGAAACAGATTGTCCTTTTTTACCGCCACAAAGTAAACGCGGACAAAGATGTGAACCGGCTGATGTAGTGGAAGTGGTCAAAGTCATTGCCCAAATTAAAGACTTATCTTGTGAGAAAATTGCTCAAGTCACTTTCCACAACGCCCAGATACTTTTCCATTTCTCCTAAATTTTAAGTATAAGCTAATTTAACTCGAATTTGCAACCGCCAGCTGGCGGTCTCGTTAAATAGCTTGAATCCAAAACTTTGATTAAGCGAGTGTTTTGGATATAATTAACTAACTTGCCATAAAAAATGAGAATATTATTAAGTTTTCTGGTCGGGTTAATAATCTGTTTTTATTTAGCAGAAATCCTGGTATCTTTAGTCAGAAAAATTGGCCTGAATAAAATAATCCATATCAATCATAGTATTTTTGGTATTTTTTTAATTTTTGCAGGATTTACAGGATTATTCTTCACATCTTCTGAACCTCTTAAATATTTGTTTTCTATTTTTTTAATTGGCTCAGGCTTTGGTTTAATTTTTCATCATCTTTTTTCCAAAAGTTATATTCTTTCCGAAGACATTGAAATGCGTTTTGCCAAAAAACATGAGAGCACTATTGAAAGATTACTAGAAATTTTACCAGGAGCCTTAACTTGGTTGGCTCTAACTTCCCCGATTTGGTTATCATTTGCACTCCCCTTTGCTGTTGCATATCTGATAATTTTAGCTGATGTTTATTGGTTCATTTCGGCTATTAGAATTTCCGTTTTACTTTATGTTGGATATAAAAGAATGGATTTTGCCAAGAAACAAAATTGGCTGGAAAAATTGAAACATGATTTTCCTGATACTTGGGAAAATTATTACCATTTGTTAGTCTTACCGACTTATAACGAAGGATCGGAGGTAATTATGCCGGCTATTAATGCCGTAATTGATTCTGATTATCCCAAGAAAAAAGTTTTTTTAATAGTTGGTTTTGAAGATCGGATGATGCAAAAAGATCCGGAAGGAGTAAAGACAAGAATGAATGCCGTGAAAAAACTTTCTTCCAAAATTGGCGGAGTTTTTGCAACTTTACATCCTGTAGAACTGGAAGGAGAAATTCCCGGACCGGCTACAAACAGAAATTGGATGATAAATTGTGCCATCAAAGAATTTAATAAATTAAATATCAAACCTGAGCAGGTAATAGTTACTACACTCGATGCCGATTTTGTAATTAATAAACAATTTTTAACTGGTGCTTTGCATAAATATTTGAAAACGCCGGAAAATGAAAGAAATAAAAGATCATTCACCGGAACTTTTCTCTATAACAATAATTACTGGCAGGCTCCAACTCCCATGAGAATTATTGCTACAGGTACTGCCTTTTGGCAATTATCCGAAATGGTCGGATCCGATAAATATATTAATTTCTCCTCTCTATCAATTAATATGAAAACATTACTGGATATTGGACTATGGATCCCCAATAAAGTTAATGACGACTCCGGTTTTTATTGGAAAGCTTATTATCATTTCAAAGGCGATTATAAAGTTATTCCTCATTATTTACCTATTTCGGCCGATGCCTGTTTGGATACAACTTTAGTCAAAACTTTCCAAAATCAATATTTGCAACTTAAAAGATGGGCTTATGGTGTGGAACATATTCCTTTTATTATCATGCAATTTTTCAAAAATAAAGATATGAACTTTAATGATAGAATGGACAAATTAACCTTTATTCTTTGGTCATATTTTAAATGGGGAACATTGGCACTATTTATTACTTTTGGTGGGTTTTTTATTCCGTTGATTAATCCGGGTTATTCCGAATCGGTAGTTTCGCATAATTTAAATATAATTGCCTCTTGGATTTTAACAGCCGCTTTTATCGGGCTTTTTTCCACTATTTATGTAAATGAAAAATTGGCTCCCAAAAGACCATCTACTTGGAATATTTGGCAAAAAATTTGGTCTTATATCCAATGGGTTTTTATTCCCATTGCTCTTGTATCCATTTTAACTATTCCCGCACTTGATGCTCAAACTCGACTAATGCTGGGAAAATATATGGAATTTAGAACTACTAATAAAGCCAGAATTTCTACAAAATGAAAAAAAAACTATCTCTCATTTTTGAATCCAAAGATCAATATTTTTTAATTCCCCTTTTAATATCCTTATTTACAGTGCTGTTAATTACCATATTAATTTGGATTTTTTTTATATCACTACCACCACAATTACCTCTTTTTTATTCTTTATCTTGGGGAGATAATCAATTGGTTTCAAAACAACAATTATTTCTATTGCCGATTGTTTTATCGGTTATAATATTAATCAATACTTTCATTGTTTCTCAACTTCATCCTTTGCAAAAAGTTTTAAAAAGATTATTAATGCTCAGTTTAATATTTATTGATTTGATTATTTTAACCACTTTCTTAAAAATATTATCTATTTTTTTATAAAAAGTTATGGAAATTTTATTAATTTTTATTTTTTCTTGTTTAATAACTATTCTGTCCATACCATTTGTAATTAAACTGGCCAAAAAATATGATTTAGTTGATAATCCTAAAAATAGACCACACCCTGCTCATATCCATTTGGATATTATTCCCCGGGCTGGAGGATTAGCTATTTATATTGGAGTAGTAATCAGCGTTTTATTATTTTTACCCATTACTAAAGCTTTCATTGGCATATTTATAGGTATTACTATCCTTCTAATCACAGGTTTAATTGATGATAAAAAAAGAAATTTTAGCCCTTACTTCCGACTGGTATTAATTTTTTTGGCAGCAGGCTGTGCTGTCGGAGCAGGTATTGGTGTTGCTTTTATTAACAATCCGTTAACTCATATTCCCCTTTTACCAATTAATTTAACTACGCCAATTTTAAGCTTAGATCAAATTATTATTCCTGTAGATTTTTATGGAACTCACAAGATAATTTTATTAGCAGATATTTTAGCCTTCATTTGGATCGTAGCTCTAACTCAAATTATTAATTGGTCCAAAGGAGTTGATGGGCAAATGCCCGGGATAACAATGGTTGCAGCTATTGTCTTGGGAATACTCTCCTTAAAATTTTATATTCAGGGAGATATTAATCAATTACCCATTGCCAAACTTGCCTTTATTACAGCCGGAGTATCTTTGGGATTTTTGATTTTTAATTGGCATCCGGCAAAAATTTTTCCGGGTTTTTCCGGATCAACAATACTGGCTTATCTTTTGGCAATTTTAGCAATTTTATCCGGAGCAAAATTGGCAACAGCCCTACTTGTTTTAGGTATTCCCACTGCTGATTTTATTTATACCTTTTATCGAAGAGTAAAATCCGGTCACTCACCCGTTTGGGGAGACCGCGGACACTTGCATCATAGATTATATGATGATCTTGGCTGGTCACATCAAAAAATCAGCTTGTTTTATATTTTCGGAAGTGTTATCTTAGGAGCAATTGCATTATTTGTCGATACTCAAAGTAAAATATTTGCTTTAATTGCAGTATCAACAATATTTGTAGGATTTATTTTATGGCTAAATTCCTTTGGGGACTTATCAAAACGGCCAGACCGCGACAATGGATAAAAAACTTTGCCCTCTTTGCTGGGTTAATTTTTTCTGGACAACTGGATAATTCAAATTCTCTGTTTATTGTTACTCAGGCTTTTATAATTTTTTGCGGACTTTCTTCTGCGACATATTTTATTAATGATGTTTTTGATATTAATCGCGACAGACAACATCCATTTAAAAAACGCCGCCCTATCGCCTCAGGTTTAATTTCACCCAAAGTAGCTATAACTATCGCCATAGTTTTAATTGCCATCTTGTTACCGCTTTCATACCGTCTTAATCCTTCATTTTTCTATGCAGGTTTGGGCTATTTGATACTACAACTTTTATATTCTGCTTATTTAAAATCTATTATTTTAATAGATGTAATAGTTATTGCAGCCGGATTTGTCCTTCGAATTTATGCCGGAATTTGGGTAATCGATGCTCATTTAAATGTTTGGTTTTTACTTTCAATTATTGCCTGCGCTCTCTTTTTAGCAATTGGAAAAAGAAGATCAGAACTTACTCTTTGGCGAAAAGAAGCTGGCAAACAAAGAGAGACATTACTTCATTACCCGGAAAATTTTTTGGATATTTTAACTGCGATGTTTGCCACGTCTGCTTGGCTTACCTACGCTTTATTTGCTTTTCAACAACCCCCTATTATTATAAAACCTATCTTTACAGGTTTTTTCAATATCGCTGCTATTCCTTTTATTGAAGCTAAATATTTAATGATCACTGTACCTTTAGTGCTTTATGGAGTGATGAGATATCTTTACATTATTTATGAAAAAAGAGAGGGAGAGTCTCCGGAAAGAGTCATTTTAACTGATACTCCAATTTTGGCTACAGTTATTCTTTGGTTAATCACTATTATAGTAATTATCTACTACTTGGGAGGTTAAAAATCACTTAATTATATAAACCCCGGAAACATAACCTTCTATTCCATCAGTAGTCCTGATTTTATCCCAAGTACCTTCTTCCAATAAAATTAAACTATCGCCAGCAGAAACTCTGGCTAATTCCTTTCCCGTAGTTGATGGTTTATTTCTTACTCTCAAAAATCCTGTGGGAGTTTGTTTGACTGTAACTTTAGTTTCAGAACTTACTTTAGGAATATTGGAACTTACTCCTAAATCAACTTCCGTGACAGCTAAGTCGGTATTAATATTTAGTTGCATTTGAGGTGGTAAAACTACTCTAATTTGTCTCTTATTATATCCTGAATGAGATAACAAAAAAACATATTCGGCAGGTGCTAAATCTGAAATTAAAAGAGGAGTTTTACCATAAACTTTCCCATTAATTTCTATTTCTGTCTCAGAGGGAGTTGAAGTTAAAAAAACCCCTTTTCCTTTTCTTAATACCAAAGCTTCTCCGGAAGAAGAAGCAATATTGGGAGCTAAATCTCTATTTAGAATAGAAACCGTACCTGCTGTTGTTGGAATCATTCCCTGCCAGATAGATTCTCCTGCTTTAAGTGTAATTTTATAATCTCTTACTTTTAAATCATTATTTTCATAAGGAGTTCTGCCCACTGGTTGACCATCAAATAAAACATCAGCTTCGGGAGTTGAGCTAATCTGCAGCCCTGATTTAGGATTTTCCCACAAACTAGCGAGCATTGGCACTCCAAAACGAAAAAGCAAGGCTAAAACACTCAAAACTATTAAAATAACAAAAATTTTCTTTTTCATAAAAGATTACATCTATTATACCAGTTTGAAAGATTAGAAAAAGTTAAACCAATTTAGTGTACGATCGTCCAAGCAATTGGTATGAAATTAATCCTTTGTCATATCACACCCCAATGTCATATCACACCCCAAGGGTGTGTCATATCACACCCTTGGGGTGTGATATGACACACAAGGGTGTGATATTTATGATGTGGCCGTCCAAGAGTTTGTGATTTACTGAGTAAGTTTACTTGTAGTGATCATTAGTTGAATCTAAAAGTGGAAAGAATTTGATGAGTTAAGGGTATAGTGCAAAATCTATCTTCGTTTCTTTAGCAGAAGCATCAAAAAAAGTCCCAAAACGCCTATTATTCTTGGTACAATTATTACCTCCCCCAGAAGCACTCCTTGGTCCATCATATGAACCAGCTCCACCACACAACCACTCTTTATTTCTATAATAGAGTATTACTTGATCATAATCGTCTGATGTTTTCCATGAATAAATCACAGCATTACATGTACTGAATCCATTTTGCTCAGTGCCGTTACTACAAGGAACAATAGGTTGTTTTCCTATATAGATAGCATTAGGATAAGCTGGAAACCCTTGCAATTCATTCGTGTTCAGGTTATTCGTTGCTAATGTAGGTTGTAAAACAATAGTCGGCTGCACGGCTTGTGCCACTGAACTTTGAGGCTGAGATTTAGAAATTTGGAATTTATCAAAATAATATGTCCCACCAACTACTGCTACTATTACCAATATTCCAACCAAAATTAAAATGGTAGCGAAACCTTTTTGACTTGCACTGAGCTTCGAAGTGTTCACCTTTTTAGTATACCATATTGAAATTTGATGGTATAATTGAAAGATGAGACACGACAAATTGGATTACATAATTAAATTGACTTATGACAAGGACTATAAAGGTTATGTGTCTGATGTGGTAAATTTATATGGATGTATGTCACAGGGTAAAACTAAAAAAGAAGCTTATGAGAACACAGAAAAAGCTATTAGAGCTTTTGTGGAAGTTTAATCGCACCCAGATTTGCTTTTGTGCCTAAATTTTGTTATGCCCAAATACTTTAATTTGGGCTCAAGCCATTTAACGAAAGTTGCAATTTGAGTTAAATTGGCTTATAATTCACAAGTTTGTTTAAAGATAGGTTAAAAAGCCTTTTGCCTAAGAAACTACACGAAAGGGTCGCCCTAAATCGTATAGTTTCCCAACATAGCTTCAGGGTTAGGGGTTCCGAAAAGCTAAAAATATTCAAGTGTTCCTTACTCTCCAAAGTCATTTTGGGGCTCTCTTTGTTATTTTATTTTTCCGGATACCAGCCTACTTTAGATATTCCGCCTATTACCCAATCAATTGTCAAAGCTGAATTTTCTCAGGAACAAATTATCCAAAATTCCAGCTTCAAGGATCCTTTTATTCTACCTCATCCGGGTTATAAAACTACCAGTTTTTCAGCGGGACATCCTGGAGTAGATATCGCCACGGGATTAGGAATGCCGATACATCCGATCAATTCCGGTAAAATTATAGAAGTCTCTTTTGGTTATTTTGGATTAGGACATTATGTAGTAATTGAACATGAACAGGGCATTAAATCTACTTATGGCCATATGGGCAGAATTTTTGTAAAAAAAGATGATATTGTTACCCAAAATTCAATTTTAGGGGAAGTTGGAATGACCGGACGCACCAGTGGACCACACACTCACTTGGAAACTACTAAAAATGGAGAATATTTTAATCCTGAACTTATTTTACCTAAACTACTTCCCCTTCTATTGTCTCCAAATGCCCAGCCCTAAATCCATATTGCTCTCTTTCTCTATTAATTAATCTTTCCAATAAATTCTTAAATTCAACCGGATAATCAATATATTTTAAAGTAATTTCACCTTTATTTGTTCCGGCAGTGTTAATAATTATTGTTCCGTGTTGATAAAAGATTTTATCTGCAAACGATTGTTCTACTTCAATGTGAGTAATTTTGTCATACAAGGCTGCTGTAAGTTTTACAGCCACAATACTTTTTTTAATAATTACCCGTCTGGTAGTTAGTAAATATTTATTGGCATGATTGGTATAACTTGTTTTTACAAAGGCCACCACACAAGCCAAAATCAGACCAAAACTTAAACCCCAAGCTAAATTTACTCTTAATAAATAAGAAGCAATTAAACCTAAGATTAAAAAAATCCCTCCCGGCCAGGCAATTCCAATGATAAAATAAGATCGAAGATATATTTTTCCCAAACCGGTGATTAAAACTAATTCTTCATCCTCTGCCAAAAACTTGGCATAATCTTTTTTTTCTTTTTCTGTTGGTGGTTTTTGATAGTGCAGTTTTGCCATTAACTATATTGTACACAATTTTCATCATCTCGCTACTACTAGTCTTGACAAATAATATCAAAACAGTATAATTATATTACTATGAACAGTGTTACTTTACAGGTTCCTATAAATAAAAGCGTACGCGATCAGGCTACTTTAAGAGTGGAAAAAATGGGTTTTTCTTCTTTACAGGAGATTATAAGATTATTTATCAATAAAATAGCTGTCGGAGAAGTTAATCTCAAATTTGAAGAAGCTATTCAACTCTCCCCTAAAGCTATTAAACGATATGACAAGATGATTGATGAAATAGAATCAGGCAAGGCAAAGCTTACAACATTTACAAATGTCAGTGACTTAATGAAGCATTTGAATGAGAATTAGACTTCATCGTAAATTTAAAAAATCTTACAAAATCAGAATCTCTCTTAATAAGAAATTGGTGCTTCAGACAGAAACAAGAATAAATTTGTTTAAAGCTAATTTAAGAAATCCCCTTTTAGAAAATCACGAGCTATCCGGAGCTAAAAAGGGATTAGATTCTTTTTCTGTTACCGGAGATATTCGTATAACTTATATGCCGATCTCAGAAGATGAAGTTATTTTTATGGATATTGGCTCACACAATCAAGTGTATTAACGCTTAATATTCACCCATTCCCTGAGGGATTTGGGGCATGGCTGGAGAATTTTTCTCCGGTAAATCTGTAATTAAACAATTAGTACTCATCACCATAATAGCCACCGATGAGGCATTTTGCAAAGCTGTTCTGGTAACTTTAACCGGATCAATAATACCTGCTTTGACTAAATCTTTCACACTACCATCCAACACATCTATCCCCATATTCCCTGCAGATTCTAAAACTTTAGCAAGCATTACCCCTGGATCAAAACCGGCATTACTCATTAATCTTCTAAAGGGCTGTTCAATCGCTTTTTTGATAATTTCCACTCCCACTTTTTCCTCTTGCCCTGAGCCTGTTGAAGGGTCAGCTTTTGTTTTATCTAAAACTGAGACTACTCTAAGTAAAGCAATCTCTCCTCCAGCCACAATTCCTTCTTCAATGGCAGCTTTAGTGGCAGCCACTGCATCAATCACTCTTTCTTTTTTCTCTTTCATTTCCACCTCAGTTGCTGCTCCCACATTTATCACTGCTACTCCACCGGTAAGTTTTGCCAATCTTTCAGCCAGTTTTTCTTTATCAAATTCTGAATCAGAATTTTCCAGTTCTTTTCTTATTTGCAAAACTCGGGCATCAATTTTACTCTTTGATCCTTTTCCATCAACAATTAAAGTTGTATCTTTGGAAGAGGTGACTCTTCCAGCTCTACCTAAATCAGTCACTTCAACTGAATCAAGTTTTCGGCCGGTATCTTCGGAAATTATTGTTCCACCAGTTAAAATAGCAATATCGGAAAGCATTTCTTTTCTTCGATCGCCAAACCCTGGTGCTCCTACTGCCAAAACATTAAATACTCCCCGAAGTTTATTAACCACCAATGTAGTTAAGGCTTCTCCCTCAATCTCATCAGCAATAATGACTAAATTTTTCGAAACTTGGACAAACTTTTCCAGGAAAGGCAAAAGTTCGGCCATATTGGAGATTTTCTTATCAGTAATTAAGATGTGAGCATCTTCAATAGAAGATTCCATCTTATCAGTGTCAGTGACAAAATAAGGAGAAGCATAGCCTTTTTCAAATTCCATACCTTCCTTATAATCAACGCTCATTTCCATAGTTTTTCCCTCCTCAACTGTAATTACTCCATCTTTACCAACCCGGGAAATAGCATCAGAAATTATTTTACCGATTACTTCATCCTGAGCAGAAATAGTGGCAACCTGAGTAATTTCTGAAGGCAGAGTAAGTTTTTTGCTCATTTTCTTCAATTCCTCAACTAAAATATCAACTGCCTTTTCAATACCGTGTCGCAAAATCATTGGATTGGCTCCGGCCTGAATATTTTTTAAGCCTTCTGCCACAATGGCTTGAGCCAAAATAGTAGCAGTGGTGGTTCCATCTCCTGCCACATCATTGGTTTTGGAGGCTGCTTCCTTAATCAGTTGAGCCCCCATATTTTCAAATGGATCTTCCAGTTCAATTTCTTTGGCAACAGTTACTCCGTCATGGACCACATTGGGAGCACCCCATTTGCGATCTATGGCAACATTTCTTCCCTTGGGTCCCAGTGTTGAAGCCACAGCCTCAGTCAGGATATTAATCCCTTTTAATAATTTCTCTCTTGCTTCACTATCAAATTTCAATATTTTAGCCATATTTTTTTCCTTTAATTAATATCCCCTTCTTCTTTCAGCAGAGGATGTGCTCGATGATCTTTCCAAATTTCTTCTTAAATCATTCAGTCTGCCTTCTTCATGAATATCCCCGGTTAAAGTAGCCAAATCCCTTTTGATTTCAAGATATGCAATATTCACACGAAAATCCGGTTTTTCCTGCCCTTTAACAACTGCCACGGCATTGTCATAAACTTTATTCCACAAACATTGACTTGAATTTATCAACTGTTTTATTATAGATGGGTCTGTTCTTATTTCAAAATAAATATTTGCCATATTTTTCTCCTTAAGTTACTGGTATCTCTACTATTCTCCATGAATATCCATCCGCATAACCATTTTGTCTCCTTATCCTTATTACTCCTCCAGCATGTCTAGCTTTTTTGCCAACTTTTTTCCAATAACCCAGATCATCATGCTTATACATTAATTCTCCTTCTTCATTCTCATCAACCAGAACACCTAAAGCCATATCCCTTCTATTTTCAAAATTTTCTTTTATATACCAATCAAGAGCTCTTTTGGCTAAATCTCTATATTCGCCTGATAATTCTTCTGATAATTTTTGACCAGCTAAATGCTTATAAGTAAGATATTCATCCAGCAAACTTCCTACACTACCTAAGAGACAAAAAATATCTACTCCATTTCTACCTGTTGCGAAAAACTCCCCCTCACTTCTTCTAATAGTTCTGGGATTAATCTGTAATTGTTTTATTTCTGATACTATTTCTGTCATATTTTTCTCCTTTAAATACTAATTGGCTTCCAAATACCAATTTCACGATGATTATATTTTATCTGTTCCCTTCTTTCAATTGAAACATCCACCCCTAAAACACAGTTCTCATATTCTGGATGCAGTTGTTGATAATGCTTTAATGATGACTCTACTAAACTACGATATTGAGTTAAAGCTGACATATTACCATTTCGTGCTTGACACATGTTATCCAACATCTCTATTGCTGATTTGTCATCTGATAAGTGTCGGGCATAGGCGAATATAATAGAGCTCCCGTAATCAACCCACTTAAACAGTTTAGTACCATCTACAGATTTTGCCACTAACCCACTATCAATTAATTCCACCGATTTAGCATCCACTTCAAATTGTCTATTTGTTTCTATAACCATATTTTTCTCCCTTTTTCATAGATTGCCACGTCGCCTTCGGCTCCTCGCAATGACACTTCAACTACACTCAGTGCTGGCGTCATTGCGATCCGCCAACTGGCGGAGAAGCAATCTCACTCCACTATTGCCATTAAGTCATCAATCCTTCGACTACGCTCAGGATGACCTCGCCAGAGGCGGGTCAACTTCACTCAACGATAGCCATCAGATCATCAAATTTGACTAATTTTAATTCCTTTCCTTCAATTTTAATATCATCACTGCCCCATTTTTTAAAATAAACCTTGTCCCCAGGTTTGACTGGGGATCCAATAGTTTTGCCATTTTCTAAGATCAAACTTTCTCCACAAGCTAAAACTGTTCCCAAACTGGGTTTTTCCTGAGCATTTTCCGGAAGGATTATACCTGAAGAAGTTTTAGTTTCCGCTTCAGCAGGTTCTATTAAAACATAACCTGCCAATGGTTTGACTGAGGTTTTAGGTTCTAGGTTATAGGTTCTAGTTATTTTTTTTACCATATTTTTACCCTGAGCTTGTCGAAGAGCTGGCAGATTACTCTCTGGGTTGATATTTTAAACATGCTTCTTGCTATTGTCAAGGACTTGCTTTCTTTCTTTGATTTGTTAAAATTGTCCGGTTGCCTGTTTACAATGATAAGCACAGAAATTTTATATTTTTATGATTATGTACAAAACTTAAGTGACACTACTCTTACCAAAGAACTTTCCGAATGTCTTACCAACTCTTTAAATAGATCCCAAACATCTAATATCAGACCAAACAGTTACGGTGTCGAGGGAGCTCTTTTTGGTGATGAAGGCAAAGGTGCAGTCATGGCAAAAATAAACCACCAATTATACGAAAAACATCATCAACTTTATTCATTAAGATATAATGGAGGAGGAAATGCCGGTCATGAAGCTGTTTTCAATGGACTAACTGTAGTAACTCATCAATTACCAATGGCAATTGCACAAGAGGGTGCAACAGCTATTATCTCCCGTGGCATGGTAATACATCCAACCGAATTGATTGTTGAAATGGATGCAGTCGAACAAAGCTTGGGAACAAAACTTCCTGCCAATTTACTTATTGATGGTTTTACTCCACTTGCTTTGGACACTCACCGGGCAATCGAGAAAATTTATAAACAAGATCTTCCCGGATCAAAGGGATCCACCGGTAGGGGCATTGCTCCTGCTTATAGCAGTTTACTCCTTCGCAATGCAGTTTTCTTTAATGATTTGTTTGAACCGGATTATCAAGAAATTTTTGGTAATCATTATGATTTTTGCGAAAAACAACTTTGGGGGTTCGGTGCCAATTTAGCAGAAATTTCTGTTTATAATATGAAAGAATCATTAAAATCGAGTAAACCAGTTGAACGACCAGTGGGAACAAAAAGAGAATTTATTGAAAAACTTGAGTTGTGCCGTGAAGTTTTGAAACCACATTTGTTAAAAGATGCTTATCATCTTTTAGGAACAGTCTGGAATAATCCTTCCATCCCTATTACCTTTGAAGGAGCCCAAGGTATGGGTCTTGATCCTTATCATGGTGTTTATCCGGATGTAACAGCCAGTCGTCCAGGATCAAATTTTATTTCCGATGCAACATATGGACGGATTATACCGAATGAGATTGCCTATAGAATGGGTACACTTAAAACGTACACCTCCAGTGTTGGTTGTAGAAATTTACCAAATGTCAAAAATGAACAGTGGGAAACTGATATTCAAATAGAATTTAAGGAAAAAGGTAAATCTACAGGCCGACTTAGAGGTATTTCTCCTATTCCTTTATCTATATTGGAATATTTACGAAGAGTTGCCGGTTATGATTTTCTGGCAGTTACTCATTTAGATGCTATCCGGCCAAACCAGCCCATGCGGGTTATTACCCACTACAGTGATAGAAAATCCGGTCTGGAAACACCATATATACCCTATCAGCAAATGTTAAATAATTTAGATGCTCACTGTATTGAATTTGCAGGTTGTGATGAAGCAAAAACAATAAAAGCAAAAAATCTAAAAGATCTGCCTCCTGAGATTAAAAGATGTCTACTATTTTTAAGTAGAACGATTGCTCCAACAATTTATTCAACCCATGGGCCTGATTTGGAAGATTATATCTCCTGTTTACCGGGTCTTTGATTTTAAAGGAGTATAATTAAACTATGATCAGTATTCAAGAAAATATTCCTCTGGCACCTTTCACCACTTTTGATATTGGTGGTCCGGCTAAATATTTTCTGGTAATAAATAATCAGGCAGATTTAATTGAAGGAGTGAAATGGGCTAAGACCAAAAATCTGCCTGTTTTAATTTTAGGCAGTGGCAGTAATCTACTTATCTCTGATGAAGGTTTTGCCGGACTGGTTATTAAAAATGATATTTCGGGAATTAAGAAAGATGGTGAATTGATTGTTCAGGGCGGAACTAAACTCTCTCAATTGGTAGATTACAGTATCGAAAATGGTTTGGCAGGAATACAAAAAATGGCAGGAATTCCCGGCACAGTCGGTGGGGCAATTTTTGGCAATGCCGGAGCTTATGGACAAACTATTGCTGATTATTTAACCGAAGTGGCCTATTTAGATAGTACAGAAATTAAACTTTTACCCAAAAATCAATGTGAGTTTGCTTACAGAGAAAGTATCTTCAAAAGAAATTCGGCGGTCGGCGGACTAATTATTCTAGAAGCCTATTTTAAATTTCCTAAAGGAGATACTGATCTTTTAAGTAAAGAATCTCTGGAAATTCTGGCTCAAAGAATGGCCAAATACCCTCAGGGATTAAAATGTCCAGGATCATTTTTTAAAAATATTCCGGTTGAAAAAATTCCTGCAGATCCGGCAGGTGCCGGATTAAATCTTATTCCAAAAGATAAAATTGTTTATGGAAAAGTTCCGGCTGGAGTACTTTTGGATTTAATTGGAGCTAAAGGCAAAAAAATAGGTGATATTGAAGTTTCCAATTTTCATGCTAATTTGATAATTAATAAAGGGCACGGCAAAGCTTCGGATGTCTGGCAATTGTCTCATAATTTAATGCAGGAAGTAAAAGAAAAATTTGGAATTATCCTAGAACCTGAAGTTCAATTTATCAATCTACCACCACTATAATTTGAATTTACTTATACTATCGGTTATAATATAGGTCTATGTTGCAGGAAAAAGAAACAACTGGTCAACCAACTTTTAATGACAGATTAAAATATCTGGAAGTTTTAGTTGAAAGTAAACGATTTTCTACCTCCATTGGTCAACCCTATACCCCGATAACTGCCTATACAAAAATTATTGAACAAGTTGAAACATGGTTGTGTTTAGATACCAATGTTCCCGTAAGTACATTTCTTGAAACCTTCGAAGAAAAAACGGTTCTCCAAGAACAACAAAATATTATAGATGCTGAAAAACTGCAAACCTTCAATAGAATCAAAACTTTAAGACAATTAATTATTGATAAATTATTACAGGATAAAAAAACAACAAAACCAAACCCTTTTGCCTATCAACGCGAAATAAAAATAAATGATGAAATATTACAAATTACTTATTATATTTCTGATCCGGATATAAACAAGCTGGAAATAAGTTTTGATAAAAAACCTTTAGATTACAGACAAAGAAATGAAAAAATTCATAATTTTATTTCTGTAGATAAAACAGGATATTTCAGATACACCATGTTAAATATAAAACCCAATAATCCAACTGCAACTTTATATTATGAGTTAAATAATAGTATTTCCAATAAAAATCCTGCCACAGCAGAAATAATTTTGAGAGTAGACAATATAATGAATTTATATCTTCAAACAAACACTGATCAATTGAGAATTTTTAAAAAATTTACTAAACGTGTTTTCCATACCAATTCATGATGCGACCTGCCCGCCATCGCTACCTGCACGAAATGCTTCGCATATCGAAGCGGGCGGGCGCTCAGGCGTTAGCCGGCGGGTCGTCCACTAAATTGGTACTGCATATGTTTTATTTATAAATATCATGGCTACCAATTCTATAAAAAATCACCTCATGATCATTTACAAAACGAAACATTACCCTATCTTGATATGTAATAGAAAAAGACCAGTATTCTTTCAGCTCTCCTGATAATTTATGAGTTTTCAGTGTTAAAGAAAATGGATCTTTTATAAAAATTTTTTCTCTTTCGATAGCTAGTTGTTGTTTATTCGGAGTTAATTTTTTAAAAGCGCGAAGAAATCTTTTAGCATAATTTATTTTAATGATCATTTAAGTAAATCAGCTAAAGATTTTGCTTTTATAATTTTTCCAGTCCGATATTCTTCTTCTCCTTCTTTAACTGCTCTTAAGGCATCCTCAATTTCCAACTCTTCTAATCTTTTTTCTCTTTCCATTAATATTTTTGCGTCAACCACACCTACATCAGGCTTGTTGTCGCGAAGAACCATAACTGTTTGTTTAGTTTTTTTAGCCTTGTCAAAGACTCTGCGGTAATCCCTTTGCACATCAGACACAGAAACATAATTTCCTAAAGGTATATTCATATATATAATCTCCTACATATAATTATACATAAAATCTTACATATGTCAACTATTAAATTCAGTGGGACAACATTAAGCTATAGCTGAGTTTTGTCCCATTGATTTTTTGTTATCATCTACTAAAAAACTTTTTCCTTTTTATCAAGATCAAAACTTCTTTTATTTCCATGTGGTTTACTATCCTTTGAAGAAGTCGCCAGTACTATTTTCTGTCCTGATTGTAAAGCGCTTGCCCAATTCATAAATTATTTTAAAGTTTTTCAAATTCTTCCGATTTTAAGCCCATTTGATTAATAATACTCTTCAATGTTCCTGCTTTGATTTCATGATGATGGGGAATAACACAAGTTTTTTTCTTTTCCTCATTCCACCAAATCTCATGAGTACCACCAGTATTTCGGCGAAACACAAAACCTGCTTTGCGAGCCTTTTTAATTACCTCCCGGTAAGATAAGGGTCTGTAAATCATGCAGCCACAATAACAGGAACATTAAATGACATTTCCATTCTTTTTTCTTCTTGCTTCTTAAGAGGAATTTTTAAACCTTCTTCTTTGTAAATTTCAATTAGTGATTGAGCTACAGCAGTAGCTTCTAATACAGCCTCTTCCACAGTTTCTCCCTGAGCATAACAGGTAGACCAAACAGGACAAGTTACTACAAACCCTCCTTCTTTCTGAGGAGTTATTTTAATTGGTAATTCATACTCTAAAACTTTAGTAGTTTGTTTTAACATGCTCATATTTTACCATAATTTTAGATTTATTTCCCTACCCCATATTTTCCCAAAGCCTGCCCGACTCCTGTTTGAGTAATTTGTAACATCTGCATTGGATCTCTGCCTGCAAGTATTCCATCAACCCCCTCTTTATAACTTTTTATCATTTCCTCATTGATCCCTAAATCACCGGTATTAGAATTTAAAAACCAAGCTTTATAGTAAGGCCCTTCTGCCACATAAGCTCCTAAGTAAGGATCATTAATTTGTAATCCTGCCAAATCAACTCGGGAATAGGGTTTATTGATATTTACACTCTGCATTACCTCAGCTCCTGCCAAAAAATTCAAAAATTCCCAAGCCTCAGTTTGATTAGGAGAGTTTACTGAAACTGCTTTTACCCAAAAAGATCCTAGATCAACAATTTTTCCGGGCAGTTGTGGAACAGTTGCCACTTTAAAATTTAAATTAGGATTTAATTCTTTAATTACTGAAATTTGCGAAGATGGAGCAAAATAAAAAGCTAATTTTCCATCAGCAAACATTTTTGTGGAATTTGGTAAATTAACATCCCAGGTTTTATTTTGCGGATCAGTTACAAATCCGGTATAAAATTTTACTATTTCTATTCCGGCATTATTTGCCGGCGACCTTAAATCCCCTCCCGGTTGTTGCAAAAAAAGCAAAGCAATAATTTCCGGCCAAAAATCAACATTAGTGGTAGTACCCACTGATGCACCGGCTGTTTGAATTTGTCCATCCTGATTTTTTACCGTTAAAGTGCGGGAAACATTGATAAAATCCTGCCAACTTTTGGGCACCTTAACTCCTGCTGCTTTTAAAATATCATCATTATAAAAAAGAGCCAAACCGTCTACCTCCAAAGGCATAGCATAAATTTTATTATTAACTACTAAAGAATCGCGGGCTACAGGATAAAATGTCTGGGAAAAATCTGCTAAGGATATTGAAGAATCTGGAGCCGGTTTCAAATCAGGAAAAAACGCAGGTAACCAGCTTTCGTGAATAGTAATAATATCCGGACTCCCGGCAGTTGCCGGACTGGCTTTAATTTGAGTTTGAGCTCTGGTTTGATAATTTAAAGGAGATTGTTTTTCAAAATTAATTTTAATATTGGGATGCTGTGATTCAAAGGCAGAAATTAACGGTCTCATTATCTGTTCATCCTCAGAAAGCCCCCAATAAGTTAAAGTTACCTGTTTAATTTTTTCCTGACCCATATTGGAAATCGCCGGATAATATTTCCAAAAAATAATTCCCAAAGTAGTTGCTAAAATAATTACAAGTACCACCCATTTTTTCATGGATAAATTATACCACTGATTATATTAGAGCTTATGTATCTATTCTTCGAACAAGCATAGCGAAGTGAGAAGTTAGTTCTCTCCGCCAATGGCGTATCGAACAATATTATTTTACACAAGTCCGTTATATCATTGCCAGAGTTTTTTTAAACAGGTACAATGCAAAAGTCATGAAAACAAAAAACAAACACAAAATATTAAGAATTAGTCTACTGGTAATTTTAATAATTGCCATCTTAGTTTGTTATTCATATCTTGCTTTTACTTTCTATTTTGGCAATAAATTTTACCCGGGAATTAAAGTCAATAACATTTCCCTGCAAGGAAAAACAAAGATACAGGCAAAAACACTATTAAACGAGGAATTCAAGAAAAGATCAAACGATAGTTTGCAATTTACAATAAATGATAATGAAATCGTCATTGATTTATCTTCTTCATCTCCGTCTTTAAATATTGATCAAACTCTAAATCAAATTTTTTCCAAACAGCAAATTCAAACTGCAATTTTTGGTCAAAACTTTATTACCACTTTAAAATTTGACCGCCCCTCATCTTTAATTTCCCAAATTTCTTTGATTAATCAATCTGTAAAAGTTAAACCTGTATCTGCTAAAATTACCATTGCCAATCAGGAAGTAATTATTACTCCATCTTTAGATGGCAAAGAATTAGATGATCAAAAACTACTTTCCCAAATTAAGGATTATTTAAATCTGCAAGGAATAAAACCTAATGATTTACCAATCAAGATTTTAAAACCAAAATTCAGTACAGAAAATGCTCAATATTACAAAACTATTTTGGAAAAAATTAAAGAAAATTCCATCAAATTAACTTACCAAAAACAAACTTTAATTATTGATCAGATAACACTACTTTCTCTTTTGGATTTTAAAGAAAATTCTTCCACTTCTTTAAATTCAAATATAGTCGGACAAAATATAACTTTTGATAATAATATTATCGATCAAAAAAAACTGGATGCATATTTGGAGGATTTGTCTTTGGCAATTAATCAACCGGTCCAAAATGCTAAATTTACTTTTGATCCGGCAAGTAAAAGAGTATCGGAATTTAAACCGGCTGAACAGGGAAGAGAATTGGATGTAGTCCAGACAAAATATTTAATTGAACAAGCACTAGTCTCAAATTCCAACTCCAATATTACTTTACCGGTTAAAATTACTGAACCAAATATCTCAACAGCCCAAACTAATAATTTTGGCATTACTGATTTATTAGGTCGGGGTCAATCAAATTTTTCAGGATCAATTGAAAATAGGATTTATAATATTGGACTGGCATCATCCAGAATTAACGGATCATTAATTGATCCGGGAGCAACTTTTTCTTTTAATAAAACTGTGGGGGATATTTCTGCCCATTCCGGTTACAAACAGGCTTATGTAATTAAAGAAGGCAGAACTGTCTTGGATGATGGTGGCGGAGTTTGTCAGGTTTCCACAACTTTATTTAGAGCTGTACTAAATTCCGGATTACCTGTAACAAAAAGGACGGCTCATGCCTACAGAGTTGGTTATTATGAACAGGGGTATCCTGCAGGATTGGATGCAACTGTTTTTTCCCCAAGTGTTGATTTTCAATTTAAAAACGACACCGGATCTTATGTTTTAATTCAGGCTCATGTATATGGCACAAGTTTAACGATTGATTTATATGGAGCTTCAGATGGAAGAATAACCACTTTAACCAAACCAATTATTTCTGATCAAACTCCACCCCCTGCAGAACTCCGACAAGATGATCCAACATTACCAAGAGGCACTGTTAAACAAGTTGACTGGTCAGCTTGGGGAGCCAATGTTTCTTTCAAAAGGACTGTCATCAGAAATGGTGAAATTTTACTCAATGAAACCTGGAAATCTGCATATAAACCCTGGCAGGCAATATACTTAGTGGGAACTCAGTAATCCTTGTTATGCTAGACTAAATTGATGGATCAGAAATGGAAAATTATCTATTACGAAACTTCTCAAGGTAGCTCCCCTGCTTTTGAATTTATCCAAAATCTTGATCCTAAAATTAAATCCAAAGTCATAGGTGTTATGGATTTGTTAAAACAACTTGGTACCTTAATTGGTTCTCCCCACTCAAAGAAATTAATAGGCACACCCTTATGGGAACTTCGTATTCTTGGGAGTGACAATATTAGAATCTTTTATGTAGCAGTAGTGAATCGACAATTTTTATTGCTCCATGCTTTCCAAAAAAAGAAGCAAAAAACTGATACAAGAGAGATAAAAACTGCCATTAATAGACTGAATGATTATAAATCACATCTAGAAACTAATTCTTGAAATATCACAATATTATGATATAATGTTTATATTATGATGACTTGGGAAAAACACAGAAAAATATTAATGAAAGACCCTGAGGTTAGAAAAGCTTGGAAAGAAACTAGGCTTGAATATGATATTGCCAAGGCTTTAATTCTTGCAAGAGTAAAAAAACAGCTAACACAAACACAACTTGCCAAAAAACTCAAAACTAAGCAATCTGTTATTTCCCGAGTAGAAAGTGGCCAAAGTACTCCTTCTTTATCTCTTCTAAAAAGATTGGCAAATGCCCTAGATACTTCTCTTTCAGTACAGTTTAAGTAGATTATAAACTCCAATAAACTCAATGAAATAACAAAACCTAGCAATCCAATTACAAAGAGAAAAAATACAATAAGTTATTTTCTCTATTTTACAATAAACCATAAACCATATACTATAAACTAATATGAGATTTTTCAAGACGCCTTGCGTCGCAAAGGATCTTACCTTTAAAATTACAATCATATGAGATTCTTTACAGTGCTTGCACTGGAAAAATCGTCTAAACAATAATATGAGATTTTTCATTGCTTTAGAAATTCCCGATAGCTGCAGAGAGTCTTTAAAAGCTGTGCAAAAAGATCTGCAACAGATTGTGCCTGAAGTCCGTCTGACCAATAATGAAAAACTGCACCTGACTATTGCTTTTATTGGTGAGCAATCTGAAAAAATGATTGATGATTTTACCAGTATTATCAAAGAAGCTGTATCTGGAATTTCCCCTTTTTCCATCATTCCTGCTTATATTGATGCTTTTCCTAATCTGCACAATCCTGACACTTTCTGGGTGGGAGTTAAGGGTGATATTGATAAATTGTTTGTTCTACGTGAACGAATTAAAGATGGAATTGCTAAATTGGGTTTGAATACTGATGAAAGGAGGTATGTTCCTCACATTGCGATTGGTAAAGTCAGTAATTATTTTTTATCAGAAGAACAGGAAAAAAAATTACAGGAAATGGCAGTAAAAGAAGATTTTGAATCAATCAATATTACCTCTGTTAAACTTTTTGAATCAATTCCGGAAGAAGGATTTCATAAACACAACACTATTGCCGAAATACCCCTTAATTAATTTTGTAAGGAGTTATTTCTATTTCTTTTTGTAGTAAACTAAATTTAACCTTATATAAATCAAAAAATCCATTCTGTCCTAAAATGCCACTTTTGCCACTTAAATCTGCAAAGACCACATTGGTTTTAAACTCCAATTTATCTATTCTTAAAATAATTTTACTTTTAAATCCCTCTATAAATTCTTCTCCCAAGCCAGAAAAACAAATACCATCTTTCTTCTTTAAATTAACACCCAGTTTCTGGGCAATTTCTATGGGAAAAATACTAAAATCTGCGCCGGAATCAATCAAAGCTTCATAATGAATCGCATGATTTTTATAATTTAAACTTACCGGAATTATTGGTCTTAAAAGATATTTGTTACGAGCAAATGGAGATGATAAATTAATTTTTCGATATTTAAATATCACTTTTATGTGTGCTTCCTATAAAATAAGCTGACTTTTGAGGTACTTGCATAAAGATAGGATCACTAAAACCCTTTTTTAGAGCTTTTTCTGAGGTTTCCTTTAAGCTTTTACCTGAAGCAATCACAGTTTGTTCATCATCTTTTAAAGCCACCCAAAGACCTTGGAAATTCTTATAAATTTTTGTCCAGTCAGTAGCTTGCATAGTAGTATTATACCATGCAATGTTTTATTTTAAATGGTACGTAAATTCAGCAAAAAAAGACTCTCCAAAGCTAAAAAGGATTTATTGTCTTGATCTCCTTGAATTTTATAAAATCTTTTGTATTATCTGTAGCTATTGTCTCAATATTATTACTTAAAGCTGTAGCTATAAGATATATATCAAAAATTTTATCTCCCCCAAACTGGTGTTTTTTTAGTAACTCCAAAAATACATAATAGGTTTCATATCTGGGCTGGATAATTCTGGCAACTCTTATTATACCTGTAATTGATTCTAGAGCATCTTGTGATTTCATTTTTTTGGAAAATTTCGGATGGGTTAAAACTCTTAGAGTTTCTAATATATTTTGATGAGTAACTTCTAAATTTTTTAAATTCTCTCTTAAAAATTCCTGAGCTTTTTTGTTTTTGGGAGAGTCGGAGTTAATTGCATAGATTAAAATATTACTATCAATAATCATGTTAAATCTTCGGATCAGGATAAAAATCGTCCCTAGTTAAGTTATCTAAAGGAACTCCTAAATGATGTGTTTTAAAAATAATCTTTTTGGCGTTCTGACGGGCATCTTTTTCCAAATAATCTTCCAAAGCCAGGTTAAAAATTGCCTGCAGGGTAGTATCTTCTTCCAAAGCTTTAAGCTCAGCAATTCTTTTTAGGTTTTCTTCTATTCTTAAGGTAGTTCTCATCAACATACAAGTATTATAGCATACATATGACAATATGTCAAATACCTATTTTGGCAACTATTTAGTATTTCCCATTAATGTCATTGCGAGCGAACATAGTGAGCGTGGCAATCTTCCCGCTTAAGACGGAAGATTCCTCGGATGCACTCGGAATGACAAACTCTATGAGAAGAACTAATTAGTTTCTATTTTTTCGTTTTATTTTAGATGATAAATAAACTCAGCGAAAAAGAGATTATTTTTAGATTTTTTAACCAAATTTAATACATCTTTAAACCCCGGTATCAATTTTTCTTCAGAAAAATCTATTTTTGACCAGAAGCATTCCCCAATTTCTGATTTTGCCAGAAGTTCCCCTTTGACATTGTTTGCTGTAAAAATATGACAAAATGTCTGGGTGAGTAAATTTTTATCCCGAAACGTTGTCAGATAAACATCCCCCCGATGTTGTAGCTCTGCAGACAAGTCAGTTTTTTCTTTTAACTCCCTCTCTGCAGCCTCCGCAATCGTCTCTCCCAAATGTATCTTCCCATAAGGAAAACCAACGAGGCCTAAAAATGGCTGGTGATTTCTTTTGTAGAGCAAAAATTCTCCATTTTTATTTTGACAAACAATTAAAGTCACAATTTTAGGTTGAATTATTGGTTTTAGGTTTTTTAGACTTAAGTGTTCAATAAAACTTTGCCCCTCCGGACTTAACTCATATTTACCATCAGCTCTTTTTTGGATTAAACCTTCCGAAATTAGCTGTTTTAAATGATAGATAAACAAATTGCTTTCAATACCTTGTGGTTTCAACCGAGAATAAGGGAGAAAGGAGTGAAAAATTAATTCATGCAGGATGTGTTTTTGAATAGGGTGCATAGGTTGTGACTGAATTATACATCAAAGGTCAAATAATTTTGACTCAAATTCTCTTGGCTGGAAAATATTCCCCATCATTTTTATAATGTAATTAACAAAAAATATGCCAGAAAAATTATTACCAAAAAATTATGAACAGGGTTTGGAAGAATTCAATACTGCCAGAGATGCTTACCTCCAACTGCAGAAAAAATTTGATACCTTTCGCTCAAGAATCAGCAATGCAAATCTGGAATTAGAAGAACAATATAAATATCTCAATTTTTTAAGGCACAGAGAAGCTTATCAGTCAGCAAAAGCCCAAGGCCTGGGTGTTTGTTCCACAGAACTTATTTCAATAGGGTTCAATACAATTAGTCACAACAAAATAGATAAGGCTACAAAGCTAGAAAAATTAGGTCTTTTCCCTATCAATCGCCTCCGTTTTGTTTATTTTTTTAACAGATTTTTTTATCCGGGAGGTTACCAGGAACATACCGTAGAGGAAGAATTGCACTATATTCTTACCCTTTGTCCTCATCATTTTCCTAAACAACAACTTTCTCTGCCCAAACCTTCATTGCCCCACTTTCGGGCAGTTGTTAAAAAGAATGAAAACAAATTTATTGATAAATTAACAGATCAACCTGTAGTCGCTGAGTTTAAAACTTCCCTTTTGCCGGAAAAGATTTTTAAATATTTTCAAATTCCACCTTTACCTGATCATTCAATGAGATAAAAAATATATATCCTTTTTAAAAGCATAATCTGAGAACATAAATTCCCCTTTACCATCAATTATTGCCTGATATTCCTTGCAATCTCTACACAATCCTGCACCGTCTGGTGCGGGACCATTTTTACAAACCCAATTATTTTCGGCAATGGCTTTTTGCATGAGTAAACCCTTTTCTTTTAACCAATCAATAGTGTGTTCTAAAGAATCAATAACTATTTCTTTGGGATTTTCATCCCGATCTAAATACCAAAAACTTGCCTTTGAAACCGGCTTTTCATAATTATTTTCTGCCAAAATTGCATAAATATAAAGCTGAATTGGACTGTCTTCATCACGGGTGCCGGTTTTAAAATCCAAAACATGCAAACTGTCATCTTTTCTTTCCCCCACAAAATCCATATTTCCGTGCAAAATAATATTTTCCGTTAATGGATATTTAGGAAAATTTATAAGTGGTAGGAGTTTTTCCAATTTAGAAGAATTTTCGACAAAATTCTGAAGCATTTTCAATCCCCTCTTACCAAAAATTGCTTCTTCCTCATCCGAACTAAATCCACCTTTTTTACCACGGTATTTTTGCCAATGATTACGGTATTGCCCTTCAATATCATTGAAAAACAACTTTGATCCCTGTTCCAAAAACCATTTTATAGCATCATGCACTGTAGCACCCAAGCTGAGATATGGGGAAGCAATTTGTAATTTATAACCGGTCTCAGGATTACGATAAATATTTTTTAAATAATAGGCACGGGGGCAATTTAAAAAATCATTTAAAGTGGTGTGAGATAAGTAAAGGGCATTTTTAACAAAACCTGCCTTTTTCCTTTGAATCATTTATTCAAGATGCCCCCAATTTGCGGGATTTTTTGACCTGGGCTAACCCAATATCTGCCAATACCTCTGTTTTAAATACTTCATAATATCTATTAGTAAGCTTCTTGCTTGTAATTTCATCAATTTTAATCATTTGCTCCACTGTATCCAAAGCTGTATCATAGTAACCGCATTCAACCTGATCATTTGTAAAATCTTCCAAGGTGAGTAAACACACCCCCTCAGTCCAACTATTTCCTTCTGAACGTCTCAGTTCTTTGGCAACAGATTCAAGGGCTAATTTCCAAGCCGGTTTTGCGTCTATATCAACTAAGGCCTGATTTTTGGCTATCTCATTATATGTTGATGCACGATATAGTGCATCCCGTACAATAGAGGCAATATCTAAAGACTGGAGAAAAGGTCTTCCTCCATACATAACATGATTCACTCCGGTTAAAATCTTAGCTCGGTCTATCAAAGAATAAACTTCTGCCTGCCACCCCTCCTCATAATCTGACAATGCTTCCTCTTGTGGTCTATCTATATGATCCATTGCAACTCCAATTAAAATACCTGCTGATTCACTATTTTTATTTTGTACTGCCTGTACTGCTCCACCTGCAGCAATTTCAGCCATAAGCAAATCCGATTCCTCATCAGCAATTTCCAATGCGGTATCAACATCTCCTCTGGCCAAACTTGCTCTGGATGCAGACCGCAAAACCTCTGTTTTTCGATGAATGGTTTGATCCGGATTTTGATCTTGTATTTTCTCCACTATATCCAAAACCATCTCCGGATCGCCGAATATAGCATACAGCCTTGCTAACTTACCTTCGACAACTGATTTTTCTGAACCTAATTTTTCAAATAGAGAATGTGCTTTAGTTAATGCAGGCTTATGATCAATACCTAAATCATATTGTGTTTCGGCAAGTCCAATATAATCATTAGCCTGTATAAAATCCTTTAATCCATCCTCTCCTGTTACATTTCTGATATTAGATGACACTCTTTTTAAAGCTTTGCTTGGATCTTGCCCTAATTTGGCAAACTCTCTGGCAATTTTTAGATCAAAATGTGGTCGCAAAAATGACTGCCGATTTCTATCCAAGGAGATTATTTTAAAAGCTGACTGCGGATCATTACCGGCCAAATATATATCTGCCATTCCATATAGAGCGGATCTTCTTTCTTCTGCTTCCTTCTTACCTTTTACTCTGGGTAGAATCTTACTCAAAAATTGCAGTTGTGCAGAATAATCTAATCCTGCTCCTGCGAGACACTTTCCAATATGACTATTGAGCCGGATTTGATCCGAACGAAAATCAAATGTCTTTGCCAAAGCTACAGCCGAGGCAAAATTCTCTTTGGCAAGCTGTTCTGTTTCCAACATATAGACAGATTATACATCCGAGAATGATACTTTCAATATAGCAAAAAGGCCAGCCCCGATTAAATCGGGGTCAGTACATTGTCAGTACATAATGTGATATAATAATCGTATGAGAAAAGTATTTAAAAACGGCAACTCTCTAGCAGTAACAGTACCAAAAGCTTATGCTCATCAACTCAGTATTAGAGATGGATCCACTATTGAGTGGAAAAATACCGATGAAGGATTGCTCTTGATGCACGAGAAAAAGGCTAAAAAACCAACAGATATAGACCCAACAGTAGTAAAGTTGATTAAAAAAATTTCTAAAAAATATGCAGGAGTATGGCAAGATCTGGCAAGAGTATAATAATTCACTATCTTTCTGAGGCAGAAATAATCGCTATCAATGAAGAATTGGTGTCTCAATTTGGTGGCATTCATGGTGTAAGGGATTTACATATATTAAGTTCTTCTGTAGGTAGGCCTCAAATGTCAATCGGATTTCAAGATGCTTATAAATCCATTTTTGATAAAAGTGCATCTTTATTTCATTCTATAATCAATAACCATCCTTTTTTAGATGGAAACAAAAGAACTTCCCTTTTTTGTGCTATTTTATTTCTTGAATATAATAAATATTCCTTAAAAATTAAAAGGAAAGAAGCAGTCAAATTTACAAGAAAAGTAGTAAATGAAAATTATTCAGTGGAACAAATATCCGAATGGTTAAAAGCCCACTCTGTTAAAATTTCTACCTAATAATCAGTTTACGATTATGCTACAATACTTTACGACATGGCTATTCCTGAACATGATCAGACACATTGGCATCCACATCAGCCTAATAAACTAGAGGGAGCAGTGACTGTTGTACAAGATTTAGTTGAACTTATAAGTTTAGAAAATCCCCCCATTCAACTTGTTGGTCTTCCGTCTTATCACTTAAAAGCAATTTCTGAAAAAATAAATGGTTGGACACCGGAATCTCTTTTATATATTGCAGGATGTTCCAAAGATCAATTTATATCTTTATGCAGAAAATTTGATGAAAGACTTGTGGCAGGTGAATGTATTGAACTATCTTTATCTGATAACCACCGTCAGGAAAGAATCGCCCAAGCTATTGTTCAGGCAATCGTGAGAAGCAATTTGAATACAAAACAAGCTTTAAGAGAAACCATTGAACCTTGGAAAACAACAATATTGAGCAAAGTTAATGCTTATACTCAGGGAATAGAGCAATTTACAGGTCTAAAAGCAGAGAGTTTGTTTCCATGAAAAATCCCCGTATCATTTTAGGAATTGAGTCATCCTGTGATGAGACAGCTTGTGCTATCGTGGCGAGTGACGAGAAACGAGTAACGATATTGTCCAATATTGTGGCATCCTCGGCTGAGTTACAAGCTAAATTCGGCGGTGTGATCCCGGAACAGGCAGCCCGTGAACAATTAAAATCCATTATTCCCGTCATTCAGGAAGCACTTACTCAAGCAAAGTGTCATCCCGAATTTATTTCGGGATCCACAGACAAGATGCTGAAACAAGTTCAGCATGACAATAAAGAGATAATAAAATCTATCGATGCCATTGCTGTTACCGAAGGTCCGGGGCTAATTGGTTCTCTCCTTGTGGGAGTAGAAACTGCTAAAGTTCTGGCAACTGTTTGGAATAAACCATTAATACCGGTGAATCACTTACTGGGTCATTTTTATGCAAATTGGATTTCTCCTGTCATTGCGAACACTTCGACGTCATTGCGAGCAGAGCGAAGCAATCTCAGCGTAAACTCCGCGAAACAATCTGCCAAATCAATTAATAAGATTGCCGCGCCGGGTCGAAGTATCGACCTTCCTCGCAATGACAATTTTACAGTACCCACCTTCCCCGCCATTGGTCTTCTTGTTTCAGGAGGTCATACAGATTTAATTTTAATGACAGATCATGGTAAATATAAATATTTAGGTGGAACCCGTGACGATGCTGCCGGTGAATGTTTTGATAAATCTGCCAGGCTACTGGGTTTACCTTATCCCGGAGGTCCGTCCATTTCAAAAATGGCAGAAAAAGGAAATCCCAAAGCATATCCACTACCCCGACCAATGCTGGAGAATGGAAATTTTTCCGCCAAAGGCGGACCAGCCTATGGCTGGGATTTTTCTTTTTCCGGTTTAAAAACTGCAATTTCAAATATTGCAAGAGATCGCTTCGTCGTTAACACTCCTCGCGATGACAAGAAGAACAATGTCATTGCGATCCGGCAATTGCCGGAGAAGCAATCCCAAGAAATATCAAACCTCTCAGCCTCTATCCAAGAAGCAATCACCGATGTTTTAGTTGCCAAAACTTTAAAAGCCGTCCAAACATTTAAAGTTGAACAAATTTTGGTTGCAGGAGGAGTTGCAGCCAACCAAATTCTTGCCAAAAAGCTTGTGGCACAATCTTTGCAAAAAAAGATGAATGTGCGAATTTCTATTCCTACCCCCAAGCTTTGTACCGATAATGCTGTCTATATTGCAACTAGTGCTTTATACAACTATCACCCAATTGAACCAATCAAACTACAAGCAAACCCTAACATCTCTCTTTCTGATTGACCAAGAGATAGTACTAGCTTTATACTTACCCTATGGATGAACAAACTTCAGAACAAAAATTGTATGATTTCTGGGAAAAGGCGGGGCTGTTTAAAGCAGATCCTAAGTCTTCTAAAAAACCTTATTCCCTTTTAATGCCTCCACCCAATGTCAATGGAGATTTGCACCTCGGTCATGCTATGCAACAATCAATTTTGGATGCAGTTGCCCGTTTCAAACGAATGCAAGGATTTGATGTTTTATTATTACCGGGGGTTGATCATGCCGGCATTATTTTTGAATCAACTTTTAACAAAGAACTGGCCAAAGAAAATCTTTCCAAACAAAAGTTAGGATATGATAGTTGGATGAAAAGGGCTTGGAAATTTAAAGAAAAAATTTATAATTCTTTTCATAACACCTGGACTTTTTTAGGTATTTCGGCTGACTGGTCAAGAGAAGTTTTTACCTTGGATCCCAAAATTCAACAAGCCACTTTTGTAGAATTTAAAACTTTGTGGGAGCAAGATTTAATTTATAAAGGGGCTTATATTGTAGAGTGGTGTCCCAAATGCAACACTGCCATTGAAGATGTGGAAATGGAATATGAGGAAAGAAAAGAAAAGCTTTATTATGTTAAATATCAAATACAAAACAATAATGTCATTCCCGCGGAAGCGGGAATCCATGGATCCCGTATCATCAGCCAAAGGCTGATCGTCTTTTGGACGAAGTACGGGATGACAGATCAATTTATTACTATTGCCACCGCCCGTCCGGAAACAATTTATGCAGATTGCGGTATTGCAGTTTTTCCCAATCATCCAAAATTTGCCAAATTTATTGGAAAATTTGCCATCAATCCATTAAACAATAATCAAATCCCAATTTTTGAAGATACCCGTGTTGAAAAAGATTTTGGGACTGGGGCTTTAAAAATTACCCCCGGTCATGATCCTTTGGACTTTGCCATCGGCAAAGATCATAACCTTCCGATTTTACATGCCATTGATAAATTAGGAAAAATGACTGATCTAGCCGGAGATTTGCAGGGTTTAAAAATTGCCGAGGCCCGAGCAAAAGTTGCTGAAATTTTAGAACAAAATGGAACAATCGAAAAAGTAGAAGAATATACTCATTCAGTCCCTGTTTGCGAAAGATGCAAAACTACTGTTGAGCCTTTAATCTCCGAGGAATGGTTTATCAAAATGAAACCATTGGCAGAAAAAGCTTTAAAGAATTTAGATAAAATCAACTTTTTACCCAAAAACTATGACAAAATTCTGGGAGACTGGCTAAGTGGAATTCATGATTGGTGTATCTCACGCAATCTTTGGTGGGGACACCGTATACCGATATGGTACAAAGGGAATCAAATACAAGTATCAAAAGACTCACCTGGAGAAGACTGGGTGCAGGAAGAGAAAGTTTTAGACACTTGGTTTTCTTCCGGAATGTGGCCCTTATCTACACTTAATTGGCCCTCCTCCGCTAAAGCTTCGGAGGGTAAACCTGACAAATCTGATGAATTGGAAAAATACTTCCCCTGGGATTTTGAACTAACTGCTCCGGAGATTAAATACCTTTGGATTGCCCGCCAAATTATGTTAAGTCTTTGGTTTAAGGATAGTATTCCTTTTAAAAACATGTTTTTCCATGGAACACTCAGAGGAATAGATGGAAAAAAGTTTTCCAAATCATTAGGCAATGGTATTAATCCTTATGATTTGGTACAACTGTGGGGAGTAGATGCTACCCGCATGGCACTCTATTCCTACTCTGCCCCCGGCCGTGATGGCAGAACCTCCCGACAAATAATAGATGAAAGATGCAGAAATTACCGGAACTTTGGGACAAAGATAAAAAATATTTACAGATTTATTTATGAACTAAAACCAAAAGAGATTGCCACGTCGCCTACGGCTCCTCGCAATGACATTTCAACAACGCTCGGCACTGACGTCATTGCGATCCGGCAATTGCCGGAGAAGCAATCTCATATCGATAATAAAAAAATACTAGAAGAACTAAACAAAACTATTAATGATGTGACCAAAAATTTAGAATCCTTCCAGCTTCATCTGGCCACAGAAACATTATATGAATTTATCTGGCATAAGTTTGCTGATGTTTATATTGAAAAAAGCAAAGACAGAAGAGCTGAGGCTCAACCAGTTTTAGAATATGTTTTCCAAACCTGCTTAAAGCTCCTCCATCCTTTTATGCCTTTTTTATCAGAAGAGTTATGGCAAAAGATAGCTCCAGGAGAATCTATTATGACTAAAAATTGGCCAAAAACTATCTAATTTGCTTTTTCTTTTCTATCAACCTTTCTTTGAATAAATTTTCTCTAAAACCACCCTCTGAAATAAACTTATTTCTTAAAGCTTCAATTTGCCTATGAAGAAGAAAAGACTCCATCTGGCAAAAAGTTAAAAGCATATTTGCTGCTTCTTCAGGATTATTAGGTAAATTTGGGGTATTGGGGATATTAGGTATTTTCCAAACAGCCCTAAAAGCCCTAAATCCCCTAACTCTTTCATCATTCTTATCCCAAATAGAATATCCTCTTTGTCTTAAAAAATCTTCAAAATCAATTGCCAGTTCTTTAATTGAGCCTTCAGCTACTCCACAAAGTTTTATATAACTCTCCAGGCTTTGGACTGTATACCCTTCGGCAATATTTTGTTTACCGGATCTGGCTGCCTGTTCCATTTGATCTGTTGTCCGGGAATATGGACTTATCCAACGTTTAACAAATATAGCAGTTAAATCATGAATCACTGTAGCTAAAATATAGCTTGCCAACTTTTTATAACCTTCCATAGTACATAAATATTAGCAAAATATGGGCTAGATAGTAATATTTAAATAGGTTTGTGCCTGAAATTACCGCAAATTTAACGTAAAATCACCGCAGGGGGCTTATTCAGGAGTTTCTTCCTTGCCCACCGTAGCTTCAGCGGAGGCGGGTTCAGCCTCAGTTGAAACTTGTGCACCTTTTTCTCCCTCTGCTTCCTTGCCCGCCGTAGCTTCAGCGGAGGCGGGTTCTCCTTCGGCAGGAGCCTGTGCAGCAGCTGCCGCCGCAGCTTCAGCAGCTTGCTCTTCCAATAATCTCTTCATTTCTTCAGTTACTGCGCTATCAAGCTTTACCACCACTGCTTCAGGTTCGGCTAAAATTGTCACCCCCTCCGGTACAGATAAACCGGAAACTAAAATTGCATCATCAATTGCTTTAAGTGAGGTAATATCCACAGTAATTTTTTCCGGCAAATCGGCAGGTAAAGCTTCAACTTCAATCTCTGACATTGGCTGAATAACCACAGCTTCCCCTGTATGTACTGCTTCTGCCTCTTCCCCAATAATTTCAATCGGTACAAATACTTTAACTTTCACCGATAAATTAACTTGATAAAAATCAATGTGTAAAAGATTATCTCTGACCGGATCCAGTTGAACACCCCGAATCAACACCGGTCTGATTTTTTCTGCCCCGATCTTTAAATCAATCAAACCGGTTTCTCCGGCTTGGTCATAAACTTTTTTAAATTCTAAAGCACTTACTGTAACATGCTCTGTTTGAAGTCCCTTTCCGAAAACGTGGGCCGGAATTAAACCCTGACTTCGAAGGTTTTTAACTTTTTTACCCAATATTTCCCGTTCTTCCGCTTTTAAAGCTATTCTATCCATTGTGATAATTTACCACATTTTGTTCATTGAAGCAAGAAACATTGTCATTCCTGCGAAAGTCCTTCGATCCCGAGGGACTCAGGACCGAGGGGCAGGAATCTATATAAATAAATTCATGGATCCCGGATCATCAGCCAAAGGCTGATCGTCCTTTGGACGAAGTCCGGGATGACAGTACAACTGTCATTTTTTCAATACTACTTGAAAGTTTTTATCTGTATCTAGCACTGTTGAAAAAGAAACTTCCTGAGGAATATTTTGATCCTTAGTTGGAGAAACCAAGGTGAAATTTTGGGGATAAATAAGTTTATAATTAAAATTATTATCCCCCTCCCCTGCTTGTTTTAAAACTTCCAGATTAATAGTTACTACCCCTGCATCAAATTCCAATTTTTTATTGTCCTGATATTCTAAGATCAGTGTTTTTACCTCTTTACCTTGCCCTGAGCTTGCTTGCAGTGAGCCTGTCGAATCTGTCGAAGGGGATCCAACTTCTAAATTTACAGCATACACAGCCCTGCCAAAATCACTATAAGAACTTATCATTTTTAATATATCTTTTCCGGCAAACGATGCCTTGTTTAGCTTGGTCCCAGCTGGTAAAAAGACCTGTTCATTAAATTTAGCATTCACTGCTCCTGACTGATTAATGAAATTAATTTGGAGTTGATGAGTAATTGTTTCTGTATTTTCAATTGTACTTTGCAAATTAATGTTTTTACTTAATGAAAAACTTTCACTGCTTAAATCTGTTTCAAAGATTGCCAAAAATTCATCTTTCTCCCCTATTTTACTTGTTTGTTGTCTTGGTAAAACCCCTGCTATTCCTAAAGAATTTAACTCCGAAAAAAGTAAAGGATTATTCATATAAATTAAAGCATGCTTTTCTGTAAATGCCTTGTTTAAATTCATCGCCAGTCCCACATAATTTTGATTGGAGAGGAAAAAGATATTATTTAAAACTCCTTGTAAAACATCACTGTAAAATTGGTCACTACCCCCTTCTGACATTGCCAGAAAATTATCACTGCTAACCTGCTTTTGACTAGATAAAGTTATCGGTCCCACCACTTTTAATAGTTCATTTAAACCATTTTTATCCAAAGTTAAAACTCCGGCAGTTTTTTCTCCGGATTCTTTTTGGTAAAACCATTCGAACAATTTTCCATTGGCAGGATTATCAACTTCAAAATTCGTATCCCCCATCTTCCAATTACCTTTAGGTAAATAATTTTTTAGATTTAAGGGAATTTCTATATTTTCTGTCAGTTTCTTATCCAAGGACTCAACCGAGTCAATTTTTATCTCTTTTAATTTTCCCTGATCTAAGCTTAATTGGGCAACAGTTTTTGGTTTTCCTCCACCGGCTCTTTGATAATCATTATCTACCAAAACAATTAAAAATTTATCTGAATTGCTAAAAATACTTGGCAAAATACGGGCGATATTTTTTGAATCTTCAACTAATTTCTGATAAAACTCGACTCTTTTTTTATAATCACTAATTCTCTGATATCTTGGATCAGTTAATTTTTGATTAATATCACTTAAAATGGCACCGGCAGAATTAAAATTAGTGTTGGCATCGGCATATATTTCTTCCAGATTCCCCTCTTTTCCACCGGATAATATTTGCATCGATATCTCTAAATCCTTAATGCCATTGATCCAAAAAGACACTGCCTTAATCCCGTCAGTCATAATATTTAATGAATCTTCCCCAAATTGGAGCTGTGATTTAAATATGCCGGCATTACCCAAAGCCTGAAAATTGCTGACCCATTTTTGAAAAAATTGCGCACTCTCTCCGGTCATTTTTAGCTCATTTTCAGCTTGATCTATATTGCCCGCACGTACTTGACTCAAAGAGCTTTGTAAATAATTTTTAGTCACCACCGCCTGCCAGACAAAAATAAATAATGGATAAAATAAAGCATAAATAATTATCGCTAAACCAAATCCCGTGATTAAATATTTTCCAAATTTACCACTCCCCTTTTTCTTAAATTCCTTAATCTTTATTTCCTTTGGCTCCTTCTTGTCCACCGAAGCTTCGTCCGACGCCATAGGCTCTGGCCGACGGCTGTCAGCGTAGGTGGATGGTTCTTCTGGCTCTTTCAATCTTTCCTGATTTTCTTTTAGAAAATATAAGGTTTGCCTGAGAGCTGAAACAATATTAGTACTTGGTTTCCAGGCAAGCTCTTTTTCTGTTTTTAAAATATTAGGAGTTGGCCAAGGTGGAAGCTCGGTTGGAGCAAAATTCCGGTTTTCATGCCACAGCGGATCAAGTAAAATTTGTTTTATTTCTGCAACTTTGATTGGATTGAGTAGTGTCCCATCATAAATTTTCTGGGCTGTTGCACCGTGCATCAAAGCCTTAATTAATAAGTTCACTGCATCATTGATAAAAATAGCTCTGGTAGTAAAATCCAGAGGGGATCCATCTTCCTGAATATTGTTTAAGCCGGCACTTTTAAGTAATCTAATAATTGGATCAGAACCCCGAAAATGCATGCGGGGACCATATATTTCACTCAACCTTACCACACGGATATTTGATTTATTCTCGAAAGCGTGAGTTGCCAAAAATCTTTCGGCTTCGCGGATATTTTCTAAACCCTCACTTTTTTTATCATACAGATCGATTGAGGAAACATAAACTATTTTAGGACTCCACTTTTCACATAATTTTACAAAGTTGCTTATACCAGTACGGTAATCAGTTTTACTAATATCTTCAGAAATTATAAAGAAAGCATAATCAAGGCGGGGGAGATCTAATTCCAGTTTATCGGCAATTGACTGATGAAGTAGATGAAAATTCTTATCCTTGGTTGCTTCTTCAATATTTGAATGATTACCGGACGAAAGATTATCAATCGCCAAAACCTGCACATTTTTTTCCAGAAGTTTTTCTGTTAGATGAGATCCTATGAAACCGGCAGCTCCCACAACTAAGGCTAGAGGTACGTTTCGCGAAAGCGTAATCATATTAATTTAGATGATAGATATCACCCACTTCACACATCTTAGTAATATTTCATGCTCAAATCAAGAGAGAGGAAAGGTATAAGACTGCGTCAATTTTAAATTTTAAATTTTTAATTTTAAAATTACTGAAGATCCAGGATTTGATTTACCAGATTGTCTGCCTGATAATTCTCCTCACGCGGAATATAAGTGTAAGTAATTTCAGACATATTTTTTTCCAATACCCTCACCCGCCCATGTAACACTGCAATACGAGGATTTTTGACTTTGAACCTGCCAGAAAGTTGCTCTACCACTAATTTCGAATCGGCTTTGAACGCTATATTCTCAGGTAAATTATTTGCCAAATTATTTACCACCCACTCAAAGGCCAAAATAACTGCTTCATATTCGGCTTCATTATTGGTACAAACACCCAAGAACTTCCCTTCTCCGGCAATTTGTTTTCCATGTTCATCCGAGATCACAAAAGCACAAGCACCTGGACCCGGATTACCTCTCGACCCACCATCTGTATTTATAATAATCTTGTTCATAATTTTAAATTTTTAATTTTAAATTTTAAATTTGGTTTAAGAACTTGCTCTCAAGTTCGCAAGACCTTGCGACCTATTGAATTACGATTGCAAAGGTCTTAAAATTTGAGTTTTGGATTTTGAGTTTTCTTTTAATGCAGGAATCAGAATAACTAACTGGAGGCTTAAAATCAAGTACTCTGATAATACTGTGACTCCCGATGCTCCAATATAGGAATATGCAGGAATTAGAATGAAGTTCAAAGAAATATTGAAGATCATTCCTACCAAATAAATTATCAACATTGTTTTATATTTTTTCAAAACTATCAAAGTCCACATGAGCACTGAGGTTACAAAAAAAGCAGGAAAGCCCAAAGATAACATACGGAGTGATGAGATGGATCCGGCAAAGCTTTTACCACCGGTGATAATATCGATGACAAGGGGAGCAAAAAGTAGTGTTAAAAGCATACCGACAAAAGATAATCCAAACATAGTGAGAGACATTTTCAATAAATTATTTATAAACTTTGGCTTATCTTCTGCAAAATCTTTTAACATAATTGGATAAAAACTATTCATAATAAAAGCAGGGATCACAAGTAGTGATTGAAAAACCTGATAAGCAACATTATAAATTCCAACCTCAGCAAAACTTTTTAAGGAAGTTAAAATAAAAGCATCGGCTCTAAAATAGATAATATTTAATAAAAGTGTCAGAGATATCGGCCACGACTGCGAAACGGTTTTCTTAATATAGGAAAAATCAAACAGGGGAATAATTTTGGTAAATGATTGGATTAAAAATAGGGATAATACTGCACCTAAAATAAGACCTACGGCATGAGCAAATAATAAATCGGGAGCACCTAAACCTAAATAAACAACAAGTATGGTCAGTAAAAGAGTTATTAAGACCCCAAAGGAAGAAGCAATAGTTGCCAGTTGAAATTTTAATTTTCCCTGAAATAGGGCTGTGGAAGTTGCAAAGACACCAACTCCTAAAATAGCTGGAATGGCAATTAAAACTGCCTGCTGGAAATCTTTATTAACATCTGGCCAGAGCAAAATTATAGATGAGGCCAAAATCATTAGTACAAATGCCCATAAAATTCGCAGTCCCAGAAGTTTTTGAAAAGGGGAGCCAAAATTTTCTTTGATTAAGTTTGGCAGGACATGAGCATTGATGCCAAAATCAACAGCAATATAAAAGAATGAGAGATAGGCAACGGCTAGAGTATAAACTCCGGTGCCGGAAGTGCCATAATTTCTGGCAACCAAACTTAAAATGATAATTGTTGAAAGGGAAGATACAACCTTGGCCACCATCTGCCAACTTGTTTGATGTAAAATTTTCTTAATAATATCCACTTCTTTATTCTATCCAATTAATGGAGAATTAAGCAACCAGAATAAAGAATTAAGCTTTATTCTTTATTCTTTCTTTGCAGTTTTTTTGGTAACTTCTTTTTTAGTAATTTCCGGTCTGAGGACTAAATGTCTATCTCGTCCATCTCCCATACTTTCTGATTCCACACCTTTTGTTTCTGAAATTACCATATGTACAATTCTTCTTTGCCAAGAAGGCATTGGTTCAAGTTCTATTTCTTTTCCGGTTTCCAGTACTTCTTTGCCCCAATCTTCTGCCCTTCTTTGTAAATCTGCTTCCTTATTTTTTCTCCAGCCTTCAACATCAATCACTACTCTTTTAAACTTTTCCTCATCACTTATTTGTCTGCTTAAAATTAAATTTACAATGAGTTGTAAAGAATCTAAAGTTTCTCCTCTAAAACCAATCAGCCTTCCCGGGTCTGTAGTTTCAATAGTTACACTAACTTCTTCCGGATTTTCTACAACTTCAAATGAACCCTCAAGGGCCAGGAGTCCTAAAATATTTTCTAAAATTTCCGAAACTTTTTGTTCCATACAATGAAGGTAAGTATAAACTATTTTAATTCGATTTTGCAACCGCCAGCTGGCGGTCTCATTAAAAAGTTTGAACCCATTAAAGTAATGTGGGTATAAAGGAAAATCTAGGATCAGTCAATCAGAAAAAATTACTGTCATTGCGAGGAGTCCGCCAGCTGGCGGACGACGAAGCAATCTATACCCAAAATACTCCAGTCTACAACTTTTAATCAAAATTTTGGGTTCAAAATATTTAACGAGTCCGCCGGTTGGCGGACGAGTTAAATTAGTTTATTGTAGATAGAAAAGATTGCCACTCCGGCTTCGCCGGATCGCAATGACACAACAAAAATCTCTACTTTTTAATAATCTTCACCCAACTCTCCATTCCACCCCAGCCGGAAACTTTGTATTGTTGGTAAATTCCTAAAATTGTCATGGTGTTCCAATAAAGAGCCAAACCAATGGGGAACTGAAAAGCAAAATAACCAATCATTACAGGCATCATGTACATCATTTGTCCCTGCATTGCCCCCATTGCATCCTCAGTACTTACTTTGTCTTTCTTTTCTTTAGGAGAATCTGCTGGGTATTCCTTTAATGGTTTTGGTGGCATCATCATTTTTGACTGGAAAAAAGTTAGAAGAGCCGTGATCAGCGGAATTGCTAAAAGTAAAAAACCATATTGACTAAATTCTGAAGGCTTAACTGCTAAACTAATTCCAAGAAAATCTAAACTGGGGACTGTTTTTAGGTGAGGGACAAAAGGATAGAGCATATTATTTATCTGAACCAAACCTGTGGGGCCATTAAAAAAAGCAAAAATAGTTTGATAAAGAGCAATCAACACCGGGAATTGGATTAAAACCGGCAAACATCCACCGGCAGGATTTACTCCATGTTGTTTATAAAGATCCATTTGTGCTGCCGCAAAGGCTTTCTTGTCACCTTTATGTTTGACTTTTAAAGCATCCAAATGAGGTTTTAAATCCTGCATTTTCTTGGCAGATTTTAGCTGTTTAGTCATTAATGGCCAAACTAAAATTCTAATTAAAATAGTCAGGATAATAATAGATAAACCAAAAGCTCCCGGAATATGCAGGAAATTTAGACCATCCAAAATCAGTACCAATAAATTAAGGATTGGTCCCATGAAGAAAGTATTAAAAATATCAGTTATTACCTGCACGAGATAATTCTCCTTCCACCCATTATTATACCTTTAACACTTCCGTGTTTTTTAATCATAAGTTTTGTATATTCTGAACAAGTGGGGGAGTTTTTGCAAGCCCCACCCGGAGCAAAGATAGCCAACATCCCTTTATCAAAAGATAAAAAGGTCTGATAAAAATTTATTAGCCAAATTATAATCTGTTTCATAATTTTTAATTTCTAATTAATAATTTCTAATGAATTTCTAATGTTTAAATGTTTAAAAATTAAAAATTGATTTAAAATTAAAAATTTAAAATTCACCAAACTTTCTTTAATAGCTCTTCCAAGTTCTTGGTAATCTCATTTGAGTTCATTTCCAGAATATCTTTTTTGGGCATTGCTACAATATTTAACCCGCTTGGCAATTCATTATACAGGTTTTCTAAAGCTTTGGAAACAAGACGCCTTGCTCTGTTTCTATCCACAGCTTTCTTAAAAACATTTTTAGATAGAGAAATTCCTATTTTGGGTTGTGGTAATTCTACATCAGATGGTGGACTCATTTTTAAAAACATCTTTACCAGATTATTTTCAATTCTTTTCCCAGAAGCCACCCATCTAAAATCTTTGTTGAGATTAAGTCTTTTATTTTTTGGAAGCATTTTATTTTATTGTCATTGCGATCCGGCGAAGCCGGAGAAGCAATCTCAAGAGATTCTTCGCTGAGTTTACACTGAGATTGCTTCACTTCGCTCGCAATGACATCGAAGTGCTCAGAATGACAGACTATACCGTCAACTTTTTTCTACCCCTGGCTCTTCTTCTTTTTAAAACTTTTTGTCCATCACGAGTTTCCATTCTTTTGATGAATCCATGTTTTCGCAATCTTTTTAATTTTTTTGGTTGATATGTGCGCTTTGGCATACTTATTAAGTATAAACCACAGAGGCATAATTTATCAACCCCAAAAACTGATCTAGTTATTTATACCAAAAATTTGCAAATTTTTGGTTCAAACTATTTAATGAGTCCGCCACTGGTGGACGAGTTAAATTGGTTTATATTCAAAATGCTTCATTTTGAATTCAAGCCATTTAACGAGAGTTGTAAAATTGAGTTAAATTGGTTTATACCTAAAATTCTCCAAAATTTTGGGTTCAAGATATTTAGTGAAACTAAATAAGCTTATACTTCCTCCCCCCCCTTTTTTTTTATGATACAATGTACTCATGAATTCAGTAGTTCAAGACATTATTGATCAAATTATGCCTTATAACCCGGAAAAAATAATTCTTTTTGGATCTTATGCTAATGGTAAACCCAGCTCAGATAGTGATGTAGATCTTGTCGTTATAAAAAAAACTACCCTGCCTTTTCTTGAAAGACAAAAACAAGTACATCTACTTCTAAGAACAGTAACTGCTGTTGACATATTTGTGTTAACACCCCAGGAATTCGAAAAAGCAAAACTAGATAATCTTTTTATAAAAGAGGCTAACGAGACTGGTAAAATTGTATATGGATAATCGTAAATCAATAAATAAGTCATCTCAGAAATGGCTTAATTATGCATTAGATGATCTTTCCTGGACAAAAAATAGGTAACTAATTAGTTCTTCCCAATAAAATCGTCATTGCGAGCGTAGCGAAGCAATCTAATTAGATCGCCACGGGTCGAAGTTTCGACCCTCGCGATGACAGTCTACTGGGAAACTCTGAATAGTTACAAAAATAGTCTGGAAGGAAAAATTTGGTATGGAGCTTGTTTTACATCCCAGCAAGCAGTGGAAAAAGCTCTAAAAGCTTATTTGATTAGTCAAGAAAAAGACATCAAGAAAATTCACGATTTAAGAGCACTACTTGAAGAATGTATTAAAAGTGACCAGTCTTTTGAGAGTTTAAGAAACGAGTGTGTTGCTCTTAACACCTATTACATTCCTTCACGCTACCCAGATCTTTCAGAATTTATTCATTTTACTAAGGAAAAATCAGAAGAAGCTTATAAGTTTGCTAAAGAAATTACAAGCTTTGTGAAAGATAAAATCCAATAACTCCCAGAACTCAAAAATTGATCTAGTTATTTATACCAAAAATTTGCAAATTTTTGGTTCAAACTATTTAATGAGTCCGCCACTGGTGGACGAGTTAAATTGGTTTATATTCAAAATGCTTCATTTTGAATTCAAGATATTCAACGAATTTTTACAAGCTTGAGTTGAATTAGATTATACCCAAAATACTTATTTTGGGTTCAAGATATTTAGTGAAACTAAATAAGCTTATACTTCCTTCCTTTGCTTGAGTTATTTTAAAATCTGGGCCTTGAAAAATTGGTGAAAATTTGGTACAATCTTAATCAAGAATAGTCGAGTAAGTCCTGGGATCTCTAGTCCAGCAATAGCGGTCTTATTCCGTGCAAAGTAGACCCATCGGGGTTTACCCTCGAAAAAGGCGGTGAGAATCGGAGCCCAGGGATTGACTATTCTTTTTTATTGCTTATAAATTGCTTTAATATCTATCCATGATTCCTTATTTTCCTGTTCAATTAAATCCTTTATCAACTCCCAGTAGCTCTTATCATTCAAATTGTATTTATAACTTACTGCCCCAGCTACAAAATCTGCCATTTGAAGTATACTGTTTGCTTTGCTATCACCATGCTCCTTAAACTGTAATACACCTTTCTTTAAAACTTTAGCTACAACTTTTAATGTTACTCTCTCCACTTCTTCTTGATCTTTAACTTTGGTATATTTTTTATCAAAAGTTAAAACAATAACAGGGTATTTCTTTAATACCTCACTAATCGCAAAACCAGCCACAATACCATAATTTTCAGGCGTATCTGGTATACGTCTTCCTGCTTTATCCAAAATATAAGCAGATATTTTAATAGATCTTTTACCAATGGCCTTCAGTATTTTAATTCTTACTTGAGGAGTAGAATTGGCAAACTTTAATTCAGGGATTTCTTTCTGTTTCTTTTTAAGAACATTCTTGCGAGTTTTTTTAAAAATTGATCTATAACTTTTCTCATCTGGGTTAGTGCTTAATATAATAACTACTGAAAAGAAAGCAAATTTATCCTGTAAATTAGGAGACTCGTCTAAAAATCCATAAACTAAATCATTATTTGTCATATATTTACAGTATCACAAAAATTATTATCTTTAAATATAAAAATTGATCTAGTTATTTATACTTCCTCCATCTTTCAATGTGGATAACTTATACACTAGAATCTGGGATGTGGATAAGCCAATTTAACTCGGATGCATAATTCTCATTAAATGGCTTGAATCCAAAATAAGAATTTTGGATATAACATATGAATAAAGAATGGCATAAAGTACTGGAAATAATAAAAGATCAGGTTTCTCCGATAAATTACAAAATGTGGTTTGCTAAGGCTAGTTGTGATGGGGAAGTGGATGGAAAATTTGTGATTTTTGTAGCAACTCATTTTATCAAGCAGGAAATCCATACTAAACATCAGGATGTATTAGAAGAAGCTGTAAAACAGATCCTAGGTAAGCCCATTCCAATTGATTTGAGAGTGAGCAGTACTAAATCTCGCTCTGAAGAAAATCCGGAAGATGATAATTTTGAACTAAATTTATTTTCCAGTACCCCAAAAACTAATATTACCAACTTAAATCCCAAATATTCTCTGGAGAATTTTGTGGTTGGACTTTCTAACAATCTAGCCTATGCTGCAGCCCAAGCTGTCATTGCCAATCCCGGACTTTCTTACAATCCTTTATTTTTATATGGCGGAACCGGAGTAGGAAAGACTCATTTAATGGTCGGTGTAGGACACGCTCTTCTTAAAAAAAATCCTAATTTAAAAATAATTTACTCACCACTGGAGCAATTTACCAATGATTTAGTACAGGGGATTCAGACCAAAAGTATGACCCAATTTAGAACTAAATATAGGAGCTGTAATTTATTACTAATTGATGATGTCCAATTTTTATCCGGCCGTGATTCAACACAGGAAGAATTTTTTCACACTTTTAATGATCTACAAGGTAAAAATATCCAAATTATTGTCACAGCCGACCGTCCTCCTCATGAAATTCAGAAATTAGAACCCCGTTTGGCTTCCCGTTTTCAGGGAGGAATGATGGTTGATATTCAACTTCCTGATTTTGATACTAGGGTCGCAATTTTAAAGGCTAAATGTAAGGAAAAAGGGGATGATATTCCGGAAAATTGTTTAACTTTAATTGCTGAAAATATCTCTACCAATGGGCGTGAGTTAGAAGGTAAATTAATGCAGATTATTCAAACCTTAAAACTCACAGGGAAAGAATTTAATGAGGAAAATGTCCGATTTCTGTTGGGAAAAGTAAGTGTAACCAGTGGCTTTAAAATTGATCAAAAAAAGGTTTTAGCCGGTATTAATCAATATTTTGATATTAAAATGGCAGATTTAGTGGGACCAAACCGTAAAAAAGATCTCGTCAGATCCCGTCAGATTGCTATGTATATCTTATATCAAGACTGTAAACTACCTTATGAAAAGATCGGTGAAATGTTGGGAGGAAGAGATCACACAACTATTATGCACGGCGTAGAAAAAATTGGGGTAATTTTAAATACAGACAGTGAAATTCAAAAAATTATTGGAGAGATAAAGCAAAAATTATTGGATTAATTCTTAATTCTTAATTCTTAATTCTTCATTCTTCATTCTTCATTCTTCATTCTTCCAGAGTTTTCCACATTACACATGAAGTTATCCACTAACTTATCCCCAAGTTGACTATACTTTTTACACACGAAAATAAGACAAAAGCTCGAGAGTAAACAGACTGTTGTTTGTTGTTCGTTGAAGCTGTAAAATGATTCTATGCTTATCCACCAATCAATTACTCATAAATATACCCTATTTATACACTTATCAACACTGCCTATAAATACTACTACTATTTTATTAATTACAAAAAGTAGTTCAGGCTCTATGTGGACAAACTAACAATGGATCAAACTTTTATTTACATTTTAATAGGTATTTTAGCCTTATTGGTAGCTTATTTGTTTGGCAGGCTTCACCGCAAGGGTGGGAGTGATATTCCAACTGATTTAATTGATCTGTACAAAGGATTACAGGATTTACCAGCCAGAGTATTGCAAACTATTCAGGGATCAATTAATCCGCAAAAGGGGAAAATGGCTGAGCTTTTAACTTATGCTGAACTTAGATATGATTATGACCGGATTATTCCTTTAGGTCAGCCTGTAGATTTTATTGGTATTAAAAATAATGAGAGAATTGATTTTATTGAAGTAAAGTCAGGAAATTTTCATGTCTTGACAGAAGAGGAAAAACACATTAAAAACCTAATTACAACCGGGAGAGTTAATTTTAGATTGATTAAAGTTAGTGAAGAAGAAGTACATGGGTTTGTCACCAGAGGAAAATGAGTAATTTTAAAATCCAAAATTAAAATTTTAAAGCAATTTTAAAATTTAAAATTTAAAATTTAAAATTATACTCATTATAAAAATATGAAATTTATAATCTTACAACAGGATTTAATACCCACACTGCAAGCTGTCGCCAGATCAACTGGTGTGCGTGCACAACTTCCGGTTTTGGGCAATGTTTTAGTTCAGGCTTCTTCCGGAAAATTAAAACTTTCTTCCACAAACTTAGAAATTGGCGTAGTAAAATTTATTAATGCCGAAATTTTAGAAGAAGGAGAAGTGACAGTGCCGGCTAAAACTTTTGTGGAAGTAATTGCTAATTTATCAGGTGAAAAAATTGAAATAAGTGGAAGTAATGATCAAATAGAAATTTCTACTCCGACTTTTTCTTCCAAATTAAACGGTATTTCGGCTTTGGAATTTCCATCAATTCCTTTACTTGGGAAAGATACAGTTTCAATTGAATCGGAAATTTTAGTTAAATCTTTGCCGGAAATTATTTTTGCCGCCGCCATGGATGATGGCAGACCAACTTTAACCGGAATTTTAACGGAGATAAAAGATAAAAAACTACAATTGGTTGCCACCGACGGTTATCGTCTGGCACATAAAATTGTGCCGATTGCCGAAACATCTTCTTTTAAAGCTTTAGTGCCAAAGAGGACTTTTGAAGAAATTGTCCGTTTAATTTCAGAAGATTCTGCTGATTTGGTTAAAATTGCCGTGTCGGAAGATAATAATCAAATGATTTTTTCTTTTGGTAATACCCAAGTATCCTCCCGCTTGATTGAAGGACAATTTCCGGCTTGGGAAAAAATTATTCCGGAAAAAGTAATTACTAAAGTTATTTTAGACAGAAGTGGATTTTTGAAAGCAGTAAAATTGGCAGCTGTGTTTTCCCGAAATGAAGCCAATATTGTTAAATTAAATTGTCTGGAGGGAAAAATTATTTTAAGTTCTGAGGCAAAAGAGTTGGGGAGTCAGGAAAAACAATTTGAAGCAGAAAAAGAGGGAGAAGATATTGCTATTGCTTTTAATACTAAGTTTTTAATTGATGCTTTTTCTAATTTAAATACCACAAAGGTAGTAATGGAATTTTCCGGGATTTTATCTGCGACTTTAATTAAACCAATTGGAGAAGAGGGGTTACAATATATTATAATGCCGGTGAATCTAAGTTGATAATTTTAAAACTCAAAAATCAAATTTTAAATCAATTTTAAAATTTAAAATTAAAAATTTAAAATTAAACTCCTTTGTATGATATTGTATTAAAATGATAAATTATTTCTTTATCTAAAGTTTTCTTTCCATCGAATTTTGTATCAGATTTTATAAATAAAGTATAACCTGTGCCTAATTTAAATGGTTTGGCTAAAATAATTTTGGCAGTTTTCCGGTCATCAGAAAGCTTGATTTCATAATCTGCGGGAGGTTCAATTTTATTTTTAAATTCACCTCTGTTTTCCATTGGCTGATTGAAAGTTATTTCGATGGTTTGGTTGGGTAAAATTGTTGAGCCGTCCAGATCTTCAGGGTTAGTGGAAACTACTTTTATTTCTTTATTATTTTCATCTTTTGTCTCTGTTTGGGCAGATTTTACTGCTGTGTTTTTTTGAGAAGCTGGTGGGGAAGAATATAACCCTCTGCCAAAAATTAAGATCAGTAATGCTCCAATTATTGTGACAATTGCAATAATAATTTGTTTTAAATTAAGTTTTGGCATCTTATTTATTATTATACATTATTGACACATAAAATCAGCCGGAATCCAATTAGGTGAACAATCATAACTACTGCCGGGACTAATAACTACCGGATCTTGAATATTTTTACCAATACTAATATGAACAATTGGTCCGTCAGATTGGGCAATAGATTGTCCGGATGGATACAATATATTTGTTTCAAGATTGATTGATTGAAGATGGATTAAATCTAAAAACCAAGTATCACCTCCCACGGATGCTTTAAAAGTATCTCCAAACCCCCCACCTTCCGAACTATTAACCGGATAATTTTTGGCAATTAATTGCCATTGAACATTTTGTTCATCGATTTTTGGCAGAATAATGCTTTGATTATTTGTGTAAACATCGATGGCATTGGCCCGTCTTCCCTGTCCGACCGGAGTGCAAGGACAACCAAAACCATAGCCTTCGGAGCAATGACCATTTTCACGATATGAAGGGTAACTTATTTTTCCTGAGGCAGGACAGGAGGCGATATATGTGTCTTCCGGTGGCAAAACGGCTGATTCAGTGATTGTACCGGGAGAAAATAGTGAACCTGTTTGGTTTACATCACTAAATAAAAAGTAAAATATAATTGCTCCAACAATAATGGCAACATATTTTGCAATTTTTAATCCGGCTTTAATAATATCTGGTGCCATTAAAGCGGCAGCGACAGGTGCACCAACTCCGGTGGCAGCCAATCCCGCTTTGGCTCCCAGTCCGGCAGCTGTTTTTGCTCCCAGTCCTAAGCCTTTTAATATACCCTTTGAAGCTTTTGGGAAAGTTTTCTTTAAAAAATTACCGGCAGATATTTTAGCTTTTGACATACTGTTTTTTAAACCCTCTTTAACACTTGAAGGAAGACGGACTGAAGGAAGATGAAAGGATGGCCCAGAGGCAGAAGAAGAGCCGGATGGGGCAGAATCAGACATCGGAATAGAAGTGATAGTAGGAATAATAATGGGAGGAGTGATTGCGGAAATAGGTTGAGGATTGTAAACCTTTAAAGGCTCACCATTAACATCTTTTAAGCCTGAGGTTTCCGGAACAATTATTACCGGTGTTTCGACTACTTTTTCTTCGGTTTTTTCTGCCGGTTTTTGCTCCTCTGTCTGTGTTTGTTCCTGTTTTTCTTTGTCTTCTTTAATTTTATTTTCTTCAGCGATTTTCTGATCAGTATGTCCGGAACCTCCGGATATTTTGGTAATAATTTCTTCCTTTTTCTTTTTATCACCGGCAGATAATTTGGAATTATCATCCGGCATTTTATCTAATTCCTGCAGAAGTTTTAGTTCCTGAGGAGTCAAAGGTAAAGAATATTTTCCATTTTTAATATCTGTTAAATTTTTTGCAAGCACAGAATATCCCCGTGGATCTTTATAAAAAGAAGTGAATAGCTCCTCATATTTTTCCGGTGAATTACCAACCTTTCTTTCAAACGGATAATATTTAGGAGTAGTGACAGCAATTATGTGAACGTAAGTACGCAGAAGTTGTCCTTTATATGTTACTTTAGGAACAGTCACTAACCTATTGAAGACTTTCTTAAATTCACTGTCGGTATTATAAAGGGAAACTAAATCCTTAGTGTTTTGTAATAATTTTGCAGAAAATTGATTTTGTTCATTCATGTTGCTTTAATGATCTCTTCCGGTTTAGTGGTAATTAATTTATGTTCCTCCTCAGAGGCTACTACTCTCATTGCTACATGAACATTACCGGCAAAAAAAATCCCTCTTCCAACTCCTGCTGAAAGTAGTAACCTTCTTTCTCCTTGAGATAAATTAAAAGTGTCTCCAATTCTTTCAATCGAAACCGGAGCTTGTTTAAATAGTACCTGCATAGCAGAGTTGGAAATTATTTCCTTACCTTTATTTTCTCCCCAAAAATCTTCTACATCCTGTGAGATCGTTGTTACTCCCAAATAATATTTTCTGGCTCTTTTCACAAGTTCTACTAAGAATGCTGCCGAATCAGGATATTTCATCATGTACCAAGCTTCATCAACGATTAGTATTCTTTTTTTAAGTTCAAATCTGATTTTGGTCCAGATATAATCCAAAATTAGATACATTGCCAATGGTCTTAAGGATTCCGGTAAATCCCTGACTGAAAATACTGTGAGTTGATTATTAATCTGCACATTTGACTGGGCAGAAAAAATACCGGCCAGTGATCCTTTGATAAATCTTTCGAGTCGCAGGGCCAAACTTTGGGACATCGCATCTTCCATGCCAATTAGTACCTTATATAAATCCTCCATTAAAGGCAGTTGCATACCCTGTTGATAATCTGCTGATTTGGTAATTCCTTTTAATCTGTAAGTAGTATTAATTGCCCTATCCAGCATTGCTGTTTCATTAGCATTCAGATCACCTAAAACCAATTTTAAAAATCCCATCAACGATAATATTTTTCTACCCAACTCATCTTCACCTTGTGACTCTGTTGTTGGAGAAGGCAAATCAAAAGGATTAATTTTAACAGGAGAGGAGGTAGAAAAATTAATATAGTCACCACCAACCGCTTCTGCCAAATGAGCATATTCTTTTTCCGGATCAATGATAATAACATCTGTTCCCAGCATTAATGACCTTAAAGCTTCCAATTTTATAAAATAGGATTTGCCGGATCCTGAGGTAGCAAGTATCACTGAATTGGCGTTTTCTCCGGCAAACCGGTCATAAATAATTAAAGAATCATTGTGTTCATTGATTCCATAAACCACTCCTTCAGGTGAAGTAAGTTCTGAGGTTGTAAAAGGAAATGTTGTGGCTAAGGACGTTGTATCCATGTTATGAGTTAGATACAAGGGATTTTCACCCAAAGGAACAGTTGAAGAAAAACCTTCAGTCATCTGTAAGGTCACAGGATGAGTGGTAATAGAGATACTTCCCAGAGTTGATTCCACGAGTTTAGAAATATTATTTAATTCTTCTTTATTCTGCGCAGGTACAGTGACATATAAACTAAATTGAAAAAATCTTTCGGCACCGCGGACCATTTGTGCCTGTAACTCTTGTGCATCTTCTAACGAAGCCAATACTGCCGGATCTATTTCCCTGCCGCGATCGGAATCGGTTTGAATAGTGGCTTCCATCTCGGCAATTTTTCGCTTTAACTCACCTAAAACTCCGGCTGATTTAGTCGGGTAAATAAACATTGAAACATTTAAAGAATGTTCAAAAGAAATTAAAGGTTCCAGCCAATTTGGGGCAACGAATCGTGGGTAGCCTGAAACAAAAAAAGTACGGTATAGTGTTTGATTTAATCTTAAATGAGCGAAATCTACCTCAATTTCCAAAGGAGCAATGGCATCGGCCAAAGAAAAATCAACAGTATTTTTTTTAGGGTCAGTTGTCATCATTTAACTCCTCCACAATAAAAGGCGCAGATCTGCTAATTGGTTGGGGTGTGGATATAGGTATGGATTGAGGAGGTGGAACAACAGGTAAAACAGCAGGTTGTAAAACCGGAGGTGGAGTTGGGATAGTTGGAGTAGGAATTTTTGCAGTCCCGCCTGGATTTGGTGAGGTAGGTTCCTCGATTATGATATCTTCCAAGTCGTTGTAAACCACATAAAAGAGCTTAATGAGCTCTTTAGTGGTTAGTTGTCTGGCTTTGAGCCCCATTCGTCCTAATTGACGGATAATATGATCTCTTCTGGGGGATAGTAGAGTAAAAGCTTTTCTACTGGTATCAGCAATGCTTTTTGATAATAGTCCCAGTTCAGCAGATCCAACATTGAGGCAAACATAAAATTTTTTATCTAAAACATCATTTTCTTTAATAATACTTTCAATGAATTGATGATAATGGGCGGTTAATTCTTTTAGCTTGGGGTTAGTTTGTAAACTTTGAGCTTTGTCTAATGTTTTTAAATATGAAGAGATATCTAACCGATGAGATAAAATTACAATTTGAATTGGAAAAGACAAAGAATTTAAAAAACCGGCAAATGATTCAATAATAGAAATTTGTTCAGTTTCAAATAATAATCCAAAATTTACAGCTGAAGTGGAAATTACCATACTAGCTGCACCATCATTCAAAAAAACTAAATCGTCCTGAATATTTTTAATTGGTATGAAATTTTGGGAAGAATTCACGAGATTCCTTTCATTGGTTGAATACTTAAGGCCGGCATAATTTCATTATTTAAATTAATCTGTAAAGTTTCAAAACTTAATCCTTCTTTTTCAAAAGTGACATTATAAAGACCGGCCGGAAGCGGAGTGGCACCGGAAAATTGACCTAGTTTATTGGTTTTGGAGGCTCTAACCGGAATTCCATCTTGATTGTGAATAATCACAATCACATTTTCAATATAATTGCCGGAAAAATCAGTCACAATACCATTGACTACATTGGGTAAAGATGTTAAAACCAGAGACTTTTGCACCATTTTTGGTTTTTCGGCGATAGTGACAACTGGAGTTGAGGGTGTAAATTTTGGTGGTAGAGGAATGGTAATTACAGGTTGAGGAATAGGTTGGGGTAATGGGGGAAGTATGGGTTGTTGGGGAGGTAAAATTCTGGGAGCTATTCTGACTAGTTTTGGCCCGCCTATCGGCGAGGTAAATTTGGGGGGAGATATTTCCAAATTATGAGCTACCAGATAATTTTGTAATCTGTTGTTAAAAACAGGATCAGTTTTAGTAGATTTCACTTTTTTAGCAAAAGGATTTTGCCACCAACCAATAGTGGGGGTATAAATTGCCCTGAAAAAAGCTTTTACCCAATGATCCAAAGGTCTGTCAGAAATAGGTATAAAAGCAAACATTGCACCGGTTAGAGCAAAGCCAATCATTAAAATGATTGATATAAAAGAACTATGGGAAAATAAAATAAGAAATGTAAGATAAGCCAAAACACATCCTACAGCCAGAAAGCCGAATTGTTTTAGAGTCATATCACCGACTAAATGAAATTCAAAAGAAGTAATATTTTGAGGTATAGGATGCTCCATATTTGTTTTTCTATTAATTTTAAAACTCAAAAATTAAATTTTAAAAGAAATTAAAATTTTAAAATTGAAAATTTAGATTTGATTTAAAATTTAAAATTAAAAATTTAAAATTGGTATGTCTTTGTTATATAATGTGAAAATTTATGATGCAAGGGTTTCAAAAAGGATCACTCTAGGACAATTATGGCTTAAATAGCACTAAATAGATGGTTGACATAAAATCAAAATCTTGCTATGTTGCTTTTGTGGTGTATGGGAATCCCGTGCTTTGCCACTCCGTAGCTTTCTTGACCTTCGTAGTTTTAACGAAGGAGGTAGCGGAGGGTGGAAATTCGAGAACTGTGCCGCAACGGTGACTTTTAAGTCATCCTGAACTTGATTCAGGATCTATATAGATTCCGGATTAAATCCGGAATGACAAGGAAGAAGTCCGGAACCAACCACTCCGCCAGCTGGCGGATTTTGTCCCGTTGCAGGAATATGTTAGAACTTAAAACACTAAATGATTTTAATAAAAATTGGGTTGATCGCTCGGCTGAAGAGATAGCTCTTGGATTAACTTCGGTTCACTTTGAGACCCATCATCACTCAGACAGTTATGATTTTCTGGTAGGAAAAAATGATTTTATTTCTCCGGAAACCGGTCAGTTAATCAGACCGGAAATTCTCAATAATACTTTGGTACAAAAAAAAGAAAAAATAGTTTATGAAAGTCTTTACTCCTGGTCACAGGAGCATGAAAGTGGTGTATCTGCTTGGATAAGTCCACCTTCTGCAGAATTATTCCCCGGTACCAAAATAATTTTACATGAAATAGTAAAAAAAGGCAGTGAAAAATTTGTTTTAAATAGGGCAATTTTAGCCGATATTGATGCTCAAAAAGCTTTAAATATTGCTAATTTATTTTCTGCTCAGTCAGAAAGTCCAGAGAAATTATATTCTGATCCTGAAATAGTTAGAAGTAAGCTGTTTATTATGAGAGAAGGGGTAAGTGTGATTGACTTATTGAATTTGTTTGTTGATGATCAGGAATTAATTGAACAAATCAAAAGCGGACAAGACTTAACTGGTAGAGAGAAAATTTTACGGAAAGCGAAAGAATATAGCTTAAGAATGCAAGCCGGTGTATCTTCATCCGATCTTTATCAGGATATGATCAGTGATGGTTTTATCGGTAACTTTGATATAAGTTGTCCGACCTCGAGAGGCTCTTTCTCGGAGTATATGATTGGTCATTCATTGATTTTAGGTGAGTATAAACTTGTTAAAAATTGTGGTAATTGTGGAGTGAGTATTGATAAATATATCAAAAAAGGCTACAAATGTTCTTCCTGTAATGGTGAGTATTTAGGATGTTAAATGAGTTATCTCTCAGTAAAATGTTGGTATGTTTGTCATTCCTGCCCGCTTCGCCATAGCTTCAGCGAGGCGAGCGAAAGCAGGAATCCAGTGGATCCCGGATCATCAGCCAAAGGCTGATCGTCCTTTGGACGAAGTCCGGGATGACATTATGTAAGTATTAGGGAATTAAGTAATAGGATATAGATTAAAGCTACAACAAAGTATTGACAAATAAGGCAAAAAGGTGTAATATCATTTCAGATAAAGGTAAAAATTTGCCGATATATGAAACCAATTGCAGTCAGAGAAAAACTATTGGAGAGAGGATTGAAGGTATTTACGCCTCTTGAATTCAGAAGAGTATTTCCTGGAAATAAAGATCAAATACAATATTTTTTAGAGATACAGACAAAACTCGGCTTATTTATCCGTCTTAAAAAGGGACTTTATGCATTAAAGACAGATCTTTTGAGCGATGAAGAGATTGCAAATGTTTTATATAAACCATCTTATTTGTCGTTTGAGTATGCTTTAGCAAAATATGGAATTATCCCAGAGTCTCCTTATCATCTTACTTCTGCTACCACCAACCCAACTAGAATTTTTGATGTAGAAAGTCTGATGTATTCCTATTACACTATTAAACAAGAATCTTATACAGGATATTATTTAGATACTACTGGTAACAGAAAAATTTTGATTGCAGAGCCGGAGAAAGCCTTAGCTGATTATCTATATTTTGTCAGCATTGGACAACGGTTTTGGAATGATCGTTTTGATGTCTCAAAATTGGATAAAAATAAGCTGGTTGAGTATGCAAAGTTATTTGAAAGAGATAAGATAATAGAATTAATTAATAAATTACCATGGTAACTCAAAATCAGATTCGTCAATTTAGCACAAAATACCAAACTAATGAATTAAATGTAACAAGGGAATACCTACAGCATCTATTTTTAAGTTATTTTTATCAGCTTCCGGAGGCTAATGAAATTTACTTTAAGGGTGGAACAGCCCTTCGAATTGTCTATCAAAGTGCACGTTTCTCTGAAGATTTAGATTTTGATACCAATAAAAAAAATATCTCAGGAATTGAAGATTGTTTGCTTGAAGTTCTGGCAAAAATTGAAAAAGAAAATATTCAGGCTAGTTTGCAAGAAGCAAAAACTACCAGTGGAGGATATCTATCTACTATTAACTTCATGCTTTTTGGTCTAATAATACCAATTCAAATTGAAATTTCCTTTAGAGAGAAAAACAACAAAGGGGAATTAGCTACAATCACCTCAGATTTTATTCCCCCTTATACTATAGTTGTTTTAAAGCAGGAGCAATTAATTGCTCAAAAAATGAGAGCACTTTTGTCACGCAGAAAGGCTAGAGATTTTTATGATCTTTATTTTATTCTTAGAAAACAACTGCCAATTCAAGACAAAAACACTATTTTTAAAGAGGTTTTAATTGCACTCCGCTCATCTGATATTAATTTTGAAATTGAATTAAAACAATTTTTACCCAAATCCCATTGGATGATTATCAAGGATTTTAAAGAAGTTTTATCAAGAGAAATTCAAAGATTTATACCCAAAATACTCTAATTTGGGTTCAAACTATTTAACGAGAAGAATTGTAAATTCGAGTTAAATTGGTTTATTTAAGTTTTTAAAGAATGGTGAATATTTGGGGTGCTAAAAATTTTGTAACTAATTAGTTCTTCCCAGTACTTTGTCATTCCGTGCTTGACACGGAATCCATATAAATACTTATTAGTATAGATTCCCGCTTTCGCGGGAATGACACTGGGAAACACTAACTAATTTCAAAAATTTTGTAACTAATTAGTTCTTCCCAGTACTTTGTCATTCCGTGCTTGACACGGAATCCATATAAATACTTATTAGTATAGATTCCCGCTTTCGCGGGAATGACACTGGGAAACACTAACTAATTTCAAAAATTTT
>JAUSHL010000026.1 GCA_030648645.1 Candidatus Daviesbacteria bacterium | reverse complement strand
TTGCCGAAGTGGCTCAGTGGGAAACATAGTTGACCGCGAGACACTTCAAGAATAATTGCCGAAGTGGCTCAGTGGGAAACATAGTTGACCGCGAGACACTTCAAGAATAATTGCCGAAGTGGCTCAGTGGTAGAGCATATTCTTGGTAAGAATAAGGTCACGGGTCCGATTCCCGTCTTCGGCTCCGTAATAACTTGGAACTTGGAACTTGGACTAATTTTTAGTACCATGTTATTAGTTTCAAGTTACTTTATGTTCAGATTTCAAAGTTTCCCCATTTATTTAGAAGTAAAAATATTTATTAAAGAATGTTATACTTTGGCTACTAAATTCCCCAAACAAGAACAATTTGAACTTGCTTCTCAACTCAGAAGAGCTACAACTTCAATACTTCTAAATATTGCTGAAGGTTCAACTAAAAGATCAGCTCCTGAATTTAATAGATTTTTAATGATGTCGGTAGGTTCTACAGCGGAAATAATTGCCATTCTTGACATTGCCTTGGATCAAGGGTATATTACAGAGGTTAATTATCAACGATTCTTTGAAAAAGCTGAATCTATTGCTAAGCAATTATATGGATTCAGCAGAAAGTTAAAAACCTAAAGTTATTGGTTTATTTGTTCCAAGTCTTTAGTTTTTAGTCCCAAGTTATATGGCAAAAAAAGGAAACAGACAAATTATTAATTTAGATTGTTCAGTTTGTAAAAATCAGAACTATCTTACAAGTAAAAATGTAATCAATGATAAGGATAAAATATCCCTGAAAAAATTCTGCAAAAAATGCCGAAAAGTAACTTCCCATACAGAATCTAAAGTTAAATAATACCCTATCATTTTTGACCCCTGCCTAATATATATTTTAATAAACAACATGAATCCTGAGAAAAATAATCGGCAACCAAAAAAAGTAAATATTGATCTTTCTTCCAGTGTGCATAGCTGTTTAAGTAATTCCAAACCCAAACAAGCCAGGCAGGCTGAGCGACAATTATTAGATACGTCAAGTCTGAATTTTAACACTACCATAGAAGCTGTTTCTCTCCTGCAAACATATTGGGCCAACACTAACAATCCTATTTCGATTAAAAAAGCTCTTGCTTTGGTTGACAGAATCTTAACAGGATCTGTTATATATCCTCCTGAAATCAATCGATCACTGGAGATAACACCTCACACTTGTACCATATCCCAAAAACTAATAGAGACAGACCGGAAACTCCAAGCCAATAGATTTATACAATCTGTCTTACCTCCAACCTATCACAGATTAATAAGAGAAATTATCCCTGAAATTCAACAAAGAAAACATGAAGGTCTAAACTCATTCATCCTGCCTTTAACAATAGTGGAATGGGATTCTAAAATAAAATCTCTTTTACCGGAATCTATTAATGAGCAAACTCCTTGTCAGCAAGACAATTTAGTTAATTTAATCAAAACCCCGATCAGACCATCTTTTTTTCAGTATTCCAGATTATTTGATCAACCCTTTGCTGGTACATCTTTAGCCAATATTGAGCAAATGTCTTACCCTCTTTCTCAAAGTAATGTTTGCAGAATTAATGACTTATTCATAGATGTTTGTTCTCAAGGATCTAATCCCTGGGAACAGAGAATATTTATGGAATTATTTCAACAACAGGTATATTTTTCCAATACAGCTGAAGGTAAAATCAGCTACCAAAATAAAGCATTGCTTGCCAACTTAAATAACTGGCAGGAAAAATTTATCGAAAACTTATTGTTCCCGGAAGATGAGATCATCGAAACTCAGATACAAAAACTGCTTCAATGTGCTCCGGAACATTTTACTCAATTTTTACCACTAACCATGGCACTGTGGACTTGTAACTCCCCTGAAATGGATCCTGATTTTTCCAGACAAGATTTTTGGGGAGACTATCGCGATATTATTCAAACTCATTCTCTCACTAAAACGGCCACTGCAAAGTATCTTGCTCAAAATCCCGCACACGCTTTATCTGCTGATTACATTGATAAATTAGGCCGGACACATATTCTTGACAATTTATTACCTTTACTGGAGAAAAGATTAATTCAATTTGGAGCACTGGAAAAATGTCAGGAAGGAATTTTAGTAGTAAGAGGTGAACTTAATGATCCTGTTGATAGCAGATTCCTCTTTCAGCATTAATCTGAAGTTTTTAGTCCGTGTTTTATTGACAATTAACCTATAATAGATTAAAATTACACGTTTGGAAAAAATTATCATGACAGAATCAGAATCAGAAAAAGATATGATAGATCTTAAATTCCCTGTTAGTTCAGGTATAACTTATGCCGGCTACTCTCGTCGTAATGGAGAAGCAACTCCTAATTTAGATGCTAAAGTCGCTGAGGAGATTCGCAAGCATATAGATAATTTGGCTGGCGACAGTGTTATTGTAAATATACCAATGAGGCGACATCTTACTTCGCGACTTATTGAATTTGGAATGCCGGGAAAATTAGCCGACCTAATTGTAGATGCACTTCCAGAAAAATCAACTGCTTATATTTTTAGTTTTTTTACCAACGGAACATCCTTATCCGGAGTTGCCTGCAAAGAAAATAATTGTTTTAATATTTTTCTAGGTGAAAGCACTCCCTAAAAAGTCTTTCAAGTTCTTCAAAATGCAAAAGTTTATATTCTAAAAAAGTATATTCTCAAATTCACAATCTATCAAACATACCAATTATTCGCTCGAGCGTAATATTGGTATGTTTTAGATACCGAAATATTTTTTATAATGATCTTCATTTTCTAACTTACTGACTTCCAATACCATCACCTCTTCTCCTATATTGAAATATTCTCTTAAATATCCAATTGCCTCATAACATTGATAAGGAATTAAATAAACAGACTCCTGTAAAGGCCAGAAATTCATTTGCTTCAGCATTCTCCTGAAAGATTCCTGTTTACTCTTTTTTAATTTGCTAATATCATATATCACAACTCTCCACTTGCCATCCCAGCCTTTTCCCTTATTAGACCAATCCTCCATTCTATATTTTAAATATTTAGTATGTCCTTTTTGAGATAATTTAACTACCTCTTGCCCGTTTTCCTCAATTACCTCTACTAATTTATTTTCGTGAAGCCTTTTTAAGTTCCTTCTTAAAAGCGGTACATTAAATTTTTTCCACTCTTTCTGATTTTCTTTCCAATCATGTTTTCTTTTAGCTTTCATAATTGCTCCGGCAGCTATTCCCAATCCAGGCATAACTATGGAAGCAATCAATAAAGTTCCCACCCCCAGCATCAATAATATTTCTTTATTTGTCGGATATCCGCTATTTTTTATCATAATTTAATTAAATCAAACATACCAAAATTTCGCAAGAGCGAATAATTGGTATGTTTTAAGAATAAGCTTATACTAGAAAATACTGGAAAGAAGACTTCACTCTTGGTATACTAAACATTAGCAAAGGGGTGTGGTGAAATGGTATCACAGCAGTCTCCAAAACTGCTTTTCAAGGTTCAAATCCTTGCACCCCTGCAATTTTTTTATCTAGCCACGCAACATCGGGGTCGACTCCCGATGTTGCAGCATGATTACCAAATTTTTTGATCATAAAAGATATTTTTGCTATAATCACCTCATGGAAATAGCTTCAAGATATTCTGATCTCATCCGAACCTTTCATCTTCATCGTGAATTACATTTTTTAGGCTCAATAGATTATATCAACAAACACGGTGACAGCATCAGATCACGCCTGAAAAGTTTTACAACAACTGAAAATCCACTTGATATTGTTGTTCCCGCTTTTAATGAACAAAACTTCCTACCAGCTTGTCTTGACGCTTTAAGCAGACAAACTACACCAGTTCGAGTATTGGTAGTAAACAATTGTTCCACTGATGAAACTTCAGCTACAGCAGAAAGATTAGGTGTCTCTAAAATAATTGACCAACCTCACCCTGGCATAGGAGCAACTAAAAAAGCAGGAATTTTAGCTACTACTTCCCCTTTTCTGTTGATAACCGATGCTGATAGTGCTCCGTTACCTACCTGGTCTGCTAGCATGTTAAATGCCATTTCCAGAAATTCCAGATTGCTGGCAGCATACTCTCCAGTTTTGTTCCATGATGCCGACACATTGGCACTATATCTTTATAATCTGTTGTCAATCACCGGAAAATTAGCTAAAGATTTATTAAAAACACCTCACTACCAGGGGGCCAGTACAGTTTTAAAATCCGAAGTCAGAGACTGGATTAATAAAGAGAATGATCCACAAGCAGGAGACGATGGACTAACTTTTAGAATCATTAACAAACATCATGGAAAGGTAGCCTGGAACTGGAATATTAATTCTCTGGTATTTACTTCAGCCAGGAGGATTAAAACTCAAGGATTAAACAAAGTACTAATGAGAAGGGTTTTACATTTGCTTACCGGTAACAGTGACATTGCATATTATTCACTTTACTCTGATTGGGAAAGAGGCTCACTCAAATCTGCTAAAAATACTACAGCTCAATAAACTATCAGTTGGGAAAATAGACTTTAGCCTCGCAAGGGGACGTCTGGGAAGGCTAAAACTGCTTTTCAAGGTTCAATCCGGCAGTTGCCGGACAGGATCGTCCTGAGCAAAGCGAAGGAGGTAGCCCTAATCCTTGCACCCCTGCCCTGCACCATCTTGACAAGGATTCCTTTACATAAGATACTAAATGAATGGAAAAGTTTTTTGAAGATTTAATATCCCAAAACCCAAAGAGATTTTATCCTGATTTAAAGATAGATCATATTCAAAATCCAAATAGATTTTTTGCCTTCCCTCTTTTTGGAGGTTTGGTCAAGATCATCATTTTAATCCCTGTATTTATAGAAATAGCTTTTCTAATGATATTTTTAGCAATTACAGCCGTTATCAATTCATTTGTAGTTTTATTTACCGGTAAATATTGGAATTTTAATTATAGTTATATCTTAGGAGTACTTCGGTTACTTGCCAAAACCGGTTTTTATTTCGAAGGATTAACCAACAAATACCCCGGATTTGGCTTTACCACGCTCCAGTCGGTGCATGGTTTCACTTTGGATATGAAAAAACCGGAAAATCCGAGCAGGTTTTATGCCATTCCACTTTTAGGAGGCTTGGTCAGAATAGTTTTGTTGATTCCTTATTTTATTTGGGTTCAGGTTTTGGGAAATGCCAGCTTTTTAGGAACTGTAATTTCATCTTTCTTTGTTCTTTTTAAAGGGCGTTATCCTGAAAGTACTTATGAGCTGGATAGAGATACTCTAAGAGTTTCCACAGCCAATTATGCCTATATGTTGGGATTTTCTGATACTTACCCAAGTTTCTGGATTTCCTTTAATCACAAAGCTATTAAAATTATTCTTTTAGCTTTTGGTATTTTATACTCGTTAAATAGCGGTGTTAGTAATTTTGATAATTCCTCAACTAAAACACCCTTTCCTTTAGAACAATCTCCTATCGCTTGTACTATGGAAGTTAAAGAATGTCCTGATGGATCATCTGTAGGTAGAATCCCCCCCTCCTGCTCCTTTGCTCCCTGCCCTATTAGCCAGTAATATTATTTTCATCCTCATCCCACATTTGGGGATTATTTTCAATATACCAAGAAATTTTATCAAAATCTTTTTCGTTTCTGATAACATGTTCAAAATAATTTCGTTGGAATGCTTTTGGATATTTTATATCTGTAGGGGTCGGGTTCTCCGACCCCATAATATTGGTATTAATTTGTTTTGTTGATTGATATTTAAAATATGCAATGATATTTCCTAATGTAATAGGGCGGGAAAACCCCGCCCCTACAATCATAATGATCATGTGAATATGATTGGGCATAATCTGAAATGGACCTAATTCAACCTTATAATGTTGGGGCAATGATTCCCAAACAAATTCCACAATTTTCCCAATATCATTTAATACCATTATCCCATTAACAATATCTCCAAACAACATTTCCCTATTTTGTGTACAAATTGTTACAAAATATGCCCCTTCTGAAGAATAATCATAATTTCTTAGACGAATAGATTGGCGATTTGGTAAATCCTTCATAGAATAATTGTAACCTTGCCCCAATATTGGGGTAAAATATTACTCGCTTTTTTACCAACAGCTATATTGGGCTTAGTTTTTTATAATTAGAAATTAACTCTTATTCTGGCTGATTGGACATTGGCCTGATAACCCTGAGTTGATTGAACTTGTAAAACATAAGTTTTCTTACCTGATGGCAAAGTAGATCCATAAGACGTGACCAATGTCGGTGTGGTAGCTGAAGTAGAAACACCGGAATTGGAAATAACAGAACTGTCTGTCACATTATAAAGTCTGGCATTAATTGTTCCCACTGCTTCATTGAAATTTAAGGTAGCCTCAAGTTGCATATTAGTATATCCCGGATAATCTGCAGGATCAATTGACACCTGATAACCCCCCATACTATAATAATTTTTATCAGTTGAGTTACCTCCCGAGCTTAAAGGAATATATTCCGGACTTTTCTTTGTGGCAGTGGAAGTAGTTTGAGAAGTTGCAGGTTTTAAGAAAGCCACATCAGCTTTTAGAGAATTTACAGAAGTTTCCAGATTTTTTACTCTGGTTTCAAGTAGAGCAGAAGATGCATTACTCCCGGCAGATGAAGATAATCCACTATTAATTTTGCCAATTTCTGTGGCTAGTAATTGAACTGATTGTTCTAAAATTTGAATTTTCTGCTCAGATGTAGCATTATCCGGCATGGATTGCACAGTTACAGTTTTATAATCTGCCGGAGTTTTTGCAGGTTCAGTCATTCTTGATCTTATATAAAAAATTGTCCCAATAAGCAAAATTACAAACACAACTACAGGCAGAAACTTAGTCATATTTCTATCATACCTCACCAAAATTAGCTTTTAAACCCCCATTTTGGTAAAATTCCTATATTATGGAAAGAGCAATTGAATGTTTGTTTGACAGCGAACCAACAATAAACATTGGGGCAATTTATGTCAAAGAATGTGGGCAAATCCCTACCCTCAAGGCAGAAGAAGAAATTGCCCTGGCAAAACAATATGAATTAGGCAGAGCAATAACAGAAATAATTCAAATAGAGCAATTATACCCAACAGTAGAGGAGAAGAAACTGATCAATGAAGGAGAAAAAGCCAGACAACAATTTATTGAAGCAAATTTAAGATTGGTTGTTTTCAGAGCCAAACAATACATCGGACGTGGTGTTGAGTTTGATGATTTAATTCAGGAAGGAAATATCGGGCTGATGCGGGCTGTGGAAAAATTTGAATGGCAAAAAGGATGGAGATTTTCAACTTATGCTACATGGTGGGTTATACAAGCTATGACCAGAGTAGTTGCTGATCAGGGCAGAATAATCAGAATACCCGTCAATATGACTGAAAAAGTTAATAATATAAAAAAATATGAATCTGATTATTATAAACAGACAGGGGGAAAACCCACAGAGAAAGACATCATGGAAGTATTAGATTTAACACAAAAACAAATAAAAGATGCCGGAAAGGCCCAATCTCCAATTTTTTCACTTAATATGCCTCGCCAATCAACCGGTGACGATGAAATAACTATTGAAGATTTTGTTGCTGATGCAGATGAAGCAACCCAACCGGAAAAAATAATTTGCCGTAAAGAAAGAGCGGAAAAAGTGCAATTTATCTTATCGATTGTAACACCCAGAGAAAAACAAATCTTGGAAATGCGTTTAGGTTTTGGGGATAATGAACCACTTACTTTAAATGAAACAGGTTTAATACTTGGAGTTACCAGAGAAAGAATTAGACAAATTGAGAACGGAGCTTTAAATAAACTCAAACGTCCAGAAATATCCAAACAACTTCAGGAATATCGCGAATTATAATTCATATTTTATGATATGCTAAAGGTATGGCAGATGTAAAAGTTCCTCCAAAACATGATCATACTCCCTTAATTTTTCCGGAAGGATTTTTGTGGGGCAGTGCTACCTCATCTCATCAGGTTGAAGGAAATAATATACATTCTGATTGGTGGGACTGGGAATCCAAATCAGGACATGAAAAATCAGGTGAAGCCTGTGATCAATATAACAGGTATGAGGAAGATTTTAAGTTAATTAAAGATTTACACCAAAATGCTCACAGGTTATCCATTGAATGGGCAAGGATTGAGCCATCTGAAGGAGTTTTTGATCAAAATGAAATCAACCATTACATAAAAACCCTAACATCCCTAAAATCCCGAAATATAAAAGTCATGCTTACTCTTCATCATTTTACTCTCCCCCTCTGGGTTTCTAAAAAAGGTGGCTGGTCCAAACGAAAATCAGCTTGGTATTTTGAAAGGTTTGTTAAAAAAATAGTTCCGGAGTTAAAAGATTATGTTGATTTTTGGATTACCATCAATGAACCGGAAGGTTATGTCTGGTGTGCTTATATTGGAGCTAAGTGGCCTCCTCAAAAAAAAAGTAAGTGGTTAGCCTTAAAAACAAATTGGAATTTAGTAAGAGCTCACAAAAAAGCTTATCGAGTAATTCATCAAATTGTACCTCATGCTAAAGTAGGCATGGCTCAAAATGTCCAATCCTACACTGCCTATCATAAACATTCATTTAGAGAACAGCTGGGAGTAATTATTAGTGATTTATCCAGTAATCACTTATTTTATTTTTTATCCCGAGGTACCCATGATTTTTTAGGGCTAAACTATTATTTTCATTATAGATTAAAAGAAGATGGTGGTTTAATTCCGGAAGTCACTAATGTTAGATCTTATACCAAAGAAGTTTCTGATTTGGGTTGGGAGATTTTTCCGGAGGGAATGTTTGATATTTTAACCGACATGGCAGATGGCTTGCCTATTTATATTACTGAATGTGGGATTGCCACCTCCAATGATGATAGAAGAATCAGATTTGTGATGCAATATTTACAGGAAGTTTACCGGGCAATTGCCGCCGGAGTTAAAGTAAAAGGATTTTTTTATTGGTCTTTACTTGATAATTTTGAATGGGCTGATGGATTTGATCCTAAATTTGGTTTAATTGAGGTTGATTTTAAAACTCAAAAAAGAACTGTCAGACCTTCAGCAGAAATTTATGCTGATATTGCCAAAAATAATGGGATTAGACATGAACTGATGAAATTCCTCGGCCACAGAATCCATGTCACAGATGTAATAGAAATACCTAAATAGTTTCTGTCATTGCAAAAAATCCATTTTCTACTGTCATTGCGAGGAAAAGAGTGACAAAGCAATCCAGTTTAGGATCGCTTCGTTTTGCTCGCGATGACAGGGTAATGTCATTGCGAGGAGCGTAGCGACGAAGCAATCTAGCCCATTTTGTCATCCTGAGTGTAACGAAGGATCTAAAACCAATAGAGATTGCTTCACTGCGTTCGCAATGACAGAAACCAGCTCTTTCGCAATGACAATTTAAGCTCGTGATCACAAAAATACTGTCATTGCGAGGAGCGTAGCGACGAAGCAATCTCAAATTTTGGCTTTTAGCCATGCAACATTGCAATTAGCCATGCAACATCGGGGATTGACCCCGATGTTGTTTTGATTTTGCTTTGATTATTTAAAAGGCTCTCTAGGCTCGCTCATTTTTCTCCATTTGAGAAATTGCTTAATCAAATCTAGAAAATGCAATTTATGAGAATGATAGACAGTAAATTTAGGGTCATGAATCACAACAAATCCTTGATTAAAAAAATGTCGAGCCCACTCCCCATCTTCACCCCCATGAACAAATTCTTTATTGAAATGATGCTTGTGCCATAAATCATGACGGATAATGGCATTAGTTGTGCCCAAAATACCCATCCGGCCATGATCATAAACAATTTTTCTATTGAAGAGCCAAAAATCCACAGTTAAAATGTCTTTTCGAACAAAGGAGCACCTTTTTGGGGAAGCACAAAGGAAAATACACCTGCTACTTTGTCATTTTCAAAATCTTTTAATCCGTCTTCTAACCAAGTATTGGAGACAGGAATTGAATGCCCATTTAGAAAAACTAAATATTTACCATTTGAGGATTGTGCCCCCAAATTACAGGAATAAAAATGGGAAAATTCTCCGATAGACACATTAACTATTTTGACTCTATTTTTAGGGAAATATTTCCAAGCTAAAGTGTCAGTACCATCTGTTGAGTTATCATCAACTATTATTACTTCAAAATCTTGAAATGTTTACTTTTTAAGCTTGTCCAAAACCTGATTAAAAATTTCTCCCTCATTAGATTATTGGGGGGCAGTAGTGATTACTTTTTTAATAGCTCTGGCAGGCCAAATGATAGGCCAAATTCCCTCCCTAATTAGTTGGTGGGCAATAAATTTAGGTTTATTTATTTTCCAAATTATGTTAGTTATTCTCTTTTCTTTATATGTTTTACAAATAGATAAATGGCACACTGGAGAAAAGCAATAGATTTATCTATTGAAAATGTAATACAAATGTGATACAATTGATCTATGAAAAAGAGAAAAAAATTCAAAAGTAAAATTCCTAATTTTAAAACCTATGAGGAAGAGGCAAATTTCTGGGATACTCATGATATTACAAGTTTTGAAGATGAAACTGAAGAAGTAGAGATTATCTTTGCTCTAGAAAAACCCAAAGAAGAAACTTTAGTGCTTCGTTTACAAGAAGATACTAAGAAAAAACTAATCAAAATTGCTAAAAGTAAAGGTATTTCTGTGTCTTCTCTGGCCAGACTGTGGCTCACTGAAAAAGCCTACTCCAGTAATATTTAAAAAGATTTTTGATTTTTTAGCCACGCAACATCGGGGATTGACCCCGATGTTGATTGTTGTGTTGATTGTTGATAGAACACTACGTTCGCAATGACAGAAATAAATGTTTATTAATGGCATACGATTATGTTACACTTAATCCATGAAACAGAAAACTTCTGAAATAAAAGATAAATTAGAAGATTTAGAAATTATTTTAGATTCAGATACTTTGAGAAAATTGGAAAATATAGCAAAAGAAAAAGGAATCGATACATCTTCTCTGGTTGAATCATGGATTACTCAAAAAGTCCACTCTAATAATCTTTAAATTATCCACCTGAGATTGCTTCTCCGGCAATTGCCGGATCGCAATGACAAAAAAGTATGGTATTGTAAAAGTATGAACTTTTTGCCAATTTCAATTATTGCCTATGCCTTCAATGGAGGATCAATCTTAATTGATAAGATTCTGATCCGGACTTCCCTTCCTAAACCCTTAGCTTATACTTTTTATGTTAATTTATTACAAGTTTTAGCAATTTTCCTAATCCCTTTTGGATTCTCTCTTCATTTTGATTTAGCCTTTTATCTGGCAGTAGCATCAGGATTTTTTGGAGTTTTAGCTTTTTATACCTTATTTTCTGCTTTGAAACACAATGAAGCCTCAGTAGTTGGACCTTTAGTTGGAGCTTTCAATCCCCTCTTTTCTTTACTTTTAGGAGGATTATTTTTAGGACAAATTTTATCTTTTGATCAATATCTGGCTTTTTTTGTGCTTATGGTTGGATCTTTAGTTTTAACTGCCAATTTATGGAGAAGAAAGGTCCAATTCAGTAAAAAACTTTTATGGATTATAGCTTCCGGATTTTTCTTTGCTTTAACTTATATTTTAATCAGAGAATCTTTTGTTTATTCCAATTTTTTAAATGGATTTATTATTAGCAGAATTGCTGCTGCCTTAATTGTTCTGACCTTTTTAATTCCCAAATCAGTCAGGTCTCAAGTTATTTCTTTTGAAAAATCGGAACATGGCATTACTTCCAGAAACACACTAATACTTTTAATTACAGGTCAACTTATGGGAGGGATTTCTGTCACCATGCTGACTTTTGGAGTATCACTTGCCAGTCCGGCTTTAGTTAACTCCCTTTTTGGAGTTCAATATCTGGTAATTTTAATAGCTTCATTCCTCCTTGCCAAAAAACATCCTCATTTACTGGATGAAGATTTAAACCGAAAAATCATTATTCAAAAAATTCTTGGAGCTGTTATTATAAGTATAGGGTTGTACCTATTAGCAAAGTAAATCCAAATTTTAAATTTTTAATTTTAAAATTGATTTAAGAACTTGCTTCGCAAGACCTTGCGACCTATTGAAATTGATTGCAAGGGTCTTAAAATTTGATTTTTAAAATTTAAAATTACATTATGAAACATCATCTGTCCAAACTCTATTATCAACATGAGCATTTAAAAATTTTACTATTTCTTTTACTGCTTCTACTGGTCATAATTTTGATTATATTTAACAGTCGTTTGGATCAAATTAATCTTGCCAAACCTGTCACTTTTGGCCTTTCCTATTCCCCATCTTATGCTACTGCCTTGGGATTGGATCCTAAAAAAACTTATCAGGAAATATTAAAAGATCTAAATGTTAAGAATATCAGACTGGCAGCCAATTGGAATGAAATTAATCCCGGTGACAATGAATATGATTTTACAGATCTTGATTATTATATTAGTGAAGCCGGAAAAAATAATGTTAATGTTACCTTAGTCATTGGCTATAAACTTTTCCGCTGGCCTGAATGCCGGGCACCGGGTTGGTTACCTCTGGATAACACTCAATACCGGGAAGATAAACAATTAGAAATGATTAAGGAAGTAGTAGAATACTATGAAGATAATCCTACGGTTAAAGTTTGGCAGGTAGAAAATGAACCTTTCTTAAAATTCGGTATTTGTCCGGGAGCAGATAGAAATTTTGTTAAAAAAGAAGTTGCCACAGTCAAAGCCATGAGTGCAAAACCAATTTTAATGACTGATTCAGGAGAACTAACTTCCTGGATCACTCCCATGAAATTGGGAGATTATTTTGGTACTACTTTATACCGAACTGTTCAGGATAAATTTATCGGCAGATTTGATTATCCCTTAAAACCTTGGTTTTATAGATTAAAAGCTAAAATTGTTAAAAATCTTTTTGCTCCTAATAATCAAAAATTATTAATTACTGAGTTGCAGGAAGAACCTTGGACTACAAAATTTATAGCAGAAACACCAGTTGCTCAACAAATTAAAGATTTTCCACTGCAAACAATGAAAGATAATATTATTTTTGCCAAAAAAGTTGGTTTTCCTGATATTTATCTTTGGGGAGTGGAATGGTGGTATTGGATCAAAACCAAGGGATATCCGGAATATTGGGAATATGCTAAAACATTATTTAAATGAACATAGAAACCAATGACTAATTTTATTACCGAATTCACTAAACCAAAATCGTCCGAAATGAGGATTATTTCTATAAAAGAAGTCTCTTTCAACCATGAAACAGATGACTCCCTAAAAGAAACCATTTTAAGTACATACCGGGCAGCCCAGGAAGGTAAAGCTTATTATAATCATCAAACTAATCAACAATCGTTCTTGATGGTAAATGCATTTACATTCTTAGATTCCTATGAAAATCCTGCAAAAGACATCTTTACAACTCCCCCAACTCTTCATAACAAAGAAGCTCAAGATCTAGCTTTTCATTTAACACGCAATAGTGAACAACTTAATGAGTCGTCACTTGCAGACACGAGATGGAAGATAATTTCCAGAAAATTTGGTGAAAAAGAAGTCTCTCTGGTCATCCCCAAGAACCAAGATGATCCAAGATTTACCGGATTACTCGAGGGCGCTAATATCGAAGATTATTTAGAGGGAGTAGACCACTTTTATCCAACTGAATACTTTCTGAGTTATCCTGATGTAAACACCAAATTAAAGAAGCTTTCTATCGCTTTAGCTCAAGAACTCCCCCGAGAAGATACAGATTGGCAAATTTTTACTTTCGGAACAATGGGAGAAATGCCGATTTCCCAAAAGACTGCGGAAGACATTCGAGGTGAGGCTCGAGATCATTTATTTGCGCTTAAGTCGTACAATAATGATTACGATAGGATTGAAAGAGAAGTCCAAGAAGGTTTGATAAAACTAGATCAGGAACCACTACTTGTATTCCAAACAAAAGTTGGAAATCTTGATGTTTGTTTCTTATATGATGCACTATCGCCGCGAAGAGGTTCCTATCTACTCCAAGAATTTCTCAAAGATATTTCTAAAATTGTTAGTTCGATACCAGAGCAATACAGAGGAGACGAATTAGATATCTTTGCTTCAAAAAGATCTCTTTTTATGTCTCCTAGAGTCTTGGGCACAGCCGATGAAAGCACCATCTTGATTCCAATACGCGGCCACTCATTATCTTCTGTCAAAGCAGTATTAAACCACGAAATTGTACATCAACTTTTAATCAGGGGATCAGGAGATTGTTATTCAAATTATATAGGTGAGGGAATGGCTCAATTTCTGACAACCCGACTTGATCCCCAAATTGATAATGTCTTACAACAACAAAACTTGGATAATCCACAAATTCATTCTATGATCGAGGATAACTGGGATAATATCGCTAATTTTGATAAAAGATTCCAATACTCTTTTGGAGAGTTGGTTATTCAATATTTACAAGATAAATACGGTCACGATCAGCTTTTTGATATTTATAGTTTTGCTTGCCGGAAAGAATTAAAACCATATAGAAATAGACAATCTGATAAAGCTGTTTTTGAAAAAATTTGCCAAAAAAAATTAGGCATCACCCTAGATGCTTTTTTAAACGAGTTTAAAGCTTATTTGCTAGCAAAAGGCTAAAACTTAATTTAATTCGTTGAGGCTTTTGATATTAATTTCTCCAAAAAGGTAGGTTTTTCTGATATTTATCTTTGGGGGGTTGAATGGTGGTATTGGATCAAAACCAAGGGATATCCGGAATATTGGGAATATGCAAAAGAATTATTTAAACCTTAATTTTAAATTTTAAAGCTCAAATTTTAAGACCCTTGCAATCAATTTCAATAGGTCGCAAGGTCTTGCGAACTTGAGAGCAAGTTCTTAAATCAATTTTAAAATTAAAAATTTAAAATTTGAATTTTCAAACTTGATCCCTTGTGATCAAGTTTGATCCTTTTAATCACCCTTTCATATATTTATTTTCCTACCTATACTCAGAATATATCAATTGTGAGTTCAAACCATTTAACGAGTATTACAAATGCGAGTTAAATTGGTTTACAATAAAAGCATAAAAAGTGAAGTTTTAAAGGGGAATTTTCACATTAAAAAAATCTTAAAGGACACTTATGAGGGGAAGACCAAAGAAAACTTCCATTTTAAAAAAAAATAAATCAAGAAGATTTCCTGTCCGCCCCAAAAAACAACGTATCCTACACTTATTGAGCAAAAGACGAGGACGCCCACGAACTCAATCCTTAATCTTATTTTTTTATCAGAAAATTAAGCGTCAATTTTATCAGGCATATCCAAAATCAACCAGAAAAAAGATCTTCTTTGCCGGTATCATTGTGGCCATTTTAATTTATTCTTTATTAATCGGCAAAGCAACTACTCTTTTACCCTCCCCCAAACTTTTAGTATCATCAGAACGTCCTTTAACCACCGAAATTTATGACCGCAAAGGCAAGCTTTTGTATCAACTTTATGAGGGCAGAAACCGTCAATTGGTAAAATTGGAAGACATTCCTGTCAATTTAATTAATGCCACTGTTGCTATTGAAGATAAACACTTTTTCCAACACCCCGGTATTGATCCTTCCGGCATTGCCAGATCTTTATCTCAGGGAAATATTAGCATTAGTACAAAAGCTCCTTTTATTACTGCCAAATCATCGCTGCAGGGAGGCTCAACTATCACTCAACAGTTAATTAAAAATACCTTGCTGACACCGGAACGGACACTTAACCGCAAAATCAAAGAAGCTATTTTGGCTCTGTGGGCAGAAAGAGTTTACAGCAAGAATGAAATATTACAAATGTATTTCAATGAAGCACCATTTGGTGGTCCTGCTTGGGGAATAGAAGCTGCCTCAAGAATGTATTTTGGGAAAAATGTTCAGGATTTGAATTTAGCAGAAAGTGCTTACCTTGCCGGTCTACCTGCCTCTCCCACTGAATATTCACCTTATGGCACCAATCCGGAAAAGGGTTTAACACGGCAAAAAATGGTTCTGCAAAGAATGGTAGAGGATGGTTACATTACTAAGAAACAGGCAGAAAGCGCAAAACTCCAACCATTAACTTTTCAACTACCGGCTTCCAGTATCAAAGCTCCTCATTTTGTGATGTATGTGAAATCACAACTAGCCCAAAAATATGGGGAAAGAACTGTATCTCAGGGAGGATTAAAAGTTACCACTACTTTAGATTTGGATATTCAGGAAATGGCAGAAAATACAGTCCAAAACGAGGTTGATAAACTGGCATATCTTTCAGTTAGTAACGGATCTGCCATGGTTACAGATGCTAAAAATGGACAAATTTTAGCTATGGTCGGATCGAAAAATTATTTTGATCCTAAAGTTGGAAACTTTAATGTGGCTTTGGCGCTCCGGCAACCCGGATCATCTATTAAACCAATTACTTATGCCGCAGCTTTTGAAGAAGGCTTTTCTCCCGGTACAATTTTATTGGACTCCCCCACTACTTTTTCTCCGGCGGGTGCCGGACTGCCGTACACCCCGGTAAATTACGATGGAAAATTTCATGGTCCGGTTACTATCAGAACTGCTTTGGGGTCGTCTTATAATGTTCCTGCCGTCAAAGCACTGGCAACTGTCGGACTTCCTAAGATGTTGGAAACTGCCAGAGCCATGGGTATTACCACTTTAACCAAAATCTCTGATTACGGATTGTCTTTAACTTTGGGTGGAGGTGGGGTAAAAATGCTGGAAATGATGACTGTTTATGGAACTTTGGCTTCAGGTGGAACTAAATATCAGCCTGAAGCAATTTTAAAAGTAACCGATTCTGATGGAAATATTCTGGAAGAAAACAAAGATTCGATCGGAAAAACAGCTTTAACTGCCGAAGTAGCTTATCTTTTAAACAGTATTTTATCGGACAACAATGCCCGGACTCCTGCTTTTGGATCTAATTCTTTATTACAAATTCCCAATCACACTGTGGCTGTCAAAACAGGTACTTCTGATGATAAAAGGGATAACTGGACATTTGGTTACAATCCGGAATTTGTGGTGGGAGTTTGGGTGGGAAACAATGATAATTCCCCCATGGATCAAAATCTGGCTTCAGGAGTAACCGGAGCAGCCCCAATCTGGCATAATATTATGGTAAATTTACTGGCAGGGAAAAAAGATTTGGCTTTTAAAAGACCTGCAGGAATTATAGAAACAAATAATAATGGACAAAAAGATCTGGCTATCTCCGGACAAACCCAAAAATCAATTGTCGGCTATCAAAAAACCAAGAAAAAGGATGAAGCTACAGGTGAGGAAAAAGATGTAATTACCTACACAGATCCATTTTCTGTCTTCATACCCAAAACACTCTAAATTTTGGGTTCAAGCTATTTAATGAGACCTTTCACTGTGGTCGAATTAAATTGGCTTATGCCAGGCTTGAACAAGACAACACAGTAATCATCCGTCCTCTTTGGTCTGATTTTTTGTATTTTAGCCATGCAACATTTAGCCACGCAACATCGGGGATTGACCCCGATGTTGACATTATAGATTAAAGGATGGTAACTTAAGTGTATGCCTTATAGATTTATTCCTTTTACAGATGATGGTTTTTATCACATTTATAATCGGGGTGTTGAAAAAAGGCAGATCTTTATCAACGAAAGAGATTTTCAAAGATTTTTACATACTCTTTATTTTTACCAATATAATAATCCCAAAGTCCCCTTCTCCAGAAAAGAGGCTCTTCAATATCAAGGTTTAGATTTTACCAATAGTCCAAAATTTGTGGATATAATCTGTTATTGTCTAATGCCTAATCACTTCCATCTTGTCTTAAAGCAAACCGCAAATGGAGATATTCATAAATTTATGCAGAAAGTTTTAAATAGTTATACTAAATACTTTAATACCAAGCACAAAAGAGTAGGTCCCCTTCTTCAGGGAACTTTTAAAGCCGTATCAATTGAAGATGATACACAATTAATACATGTTTCAAGATATATCCATCTGAATCCATATGTTTCTAATTTAGTCAAGGATCTTGATAATTATCCTCAATCTTCTTATTCAGATTATATTGATAAGACTCAAGGGAAAATCTGTAATAAAAAACCTGTTTTAAGCTTATTTAAAAACCCTGCAGATTATCAAGAATTTGTTTCAGGAAATGCAGATTATGCCAAGGAATTAGAAATAATGAAGCATCTTTTAATGGAAGAGGAATAGTTCAATCATTTAGCCATGCAACATCGGGGATTGACCCCGATGTTGATTTAATCAAAACAAGAGGCAACACAAAATATTCTTAACTTAAATATTTATCCTAAAACCATCCATCCCCTTTGGTCTGATTTTTTGATTTTTATTGGTGAAGTGATAAATCTTTCTGATTCTGATATAAAAATTAAAGTTCCAAATTTACAATCTTTCTTATTATTCCAATAATTCTCATCAGCATTTATTTCCTTTTCATACCTTTTTTTTAAATCAAAAAAATCTTTTTGATCAAATCCCTCAAAAAAGAACACTTTTTTTACTCTAAATTGTCCAATTATCTCTCCCCCTGAGGCTTTCATATAGACTAAATCTCCCGAAGAAACAACCCCAAATGGGGCAATTTTGTGTAAAGAAAAGCGGGTTTCGATAATTTTTTTACCGGATAAAATTTTATCAATAGTTGCCCTGTCCATTATTGCCAAGTGCTTTCTCATAAGCAGAATATACTCCCTATAAATTATAGTTGCAACCCCAAAAACCCATTGACAACTAAGTAACTGTTGTGTATACTTTGTATACATATGACTACAGTAATTCATGTAAGAACTGATAAGGAAGTTAAGAAAAATGCTCAAAAAACTGCTAAGGATTTGGGGCTTGCTTTAAGTGATGTAATAAATGCCTCCCTTCGAAATTTTATCCGAACCAGAGAGATTATTTTTTCTGATATCCCCCAAATGACTCCTGAGTTGGAAAAAATACTTGAACCTATTGAGGAAGATATAGAAAGAGGTAGAAACCTATCCCCTAACTTTAAAAATATGGATGAAGCTATTAAATACCTCAAAAAACAATGGTAATTAATTATCATAATAATTTCATTAAAGATTCCAAAAGATTAACTGCTCAACAGAAAGAAAAATTGACAGAAAGATTAAAGCTATTTGGTCAGGATGAATTTAACCCCATTTTAAACAACCATTCATTAAATGGAAAATATTTAGGACACAGGAGTATTAATGTTACAGGAGATATTCGGGCTATTTTCAAAAAAGAGAATAGTAATGTCATATTTGTAAGCTTGGGTTCCCACAGTAATTTATACAGTTAGATTTTCCATCGACAAATATGCTAAACTTAACAGCATAAGCAAATCTTGAAATTTTTGCTTTACAAAAATTATGAACAAAGTATTTGACTTTTTTAGTAGTGTTAAGGTAGAATTGTCTAAAGTTACCTGGCCTAAACCAGAGCTGACAGTAAGGCTTACTGTAATTGTTATTTTAGTAACAGTTGTAGTAGGCTTTTTTTTAGGAGGGATAGATTTCCTTTTGACAAAGCTATTAGAATTAATTTTGTCAAAATAAGCTCAAATTTTAAAAATCAAATTTTAAGACCCTTGCAATCAATTTCAATAGGTCGCAAGGTCTTGCGAAGCAAGTTCTTAAAACAATTTTAAAGTTAAAAATTTAAAATTTAAAATTATTGAATTATGGATAATCAAGACATTAAAGTACCGGAAGAAATTACAGACATGCCTCAGATTCCTGGGGTCGGATGGTATGTTGTTCACACCTACTCCGGACATGAAAATAAAGTCGCAGCTGCTTTAAAACAAAGAATTGAATCAGAACATTTAGAAAATAAAATCCTCGAAGTTTTGGTTCCGACTCAGGAAAAAATCGAAATTAAAGGTGGCAAAAAAGTTACTGTCAAAGAAAAAATCTTCCCCGGATATATTTTAGTCAAAATGGTTTTGGATGATATTGCCTGGCTGGCTGTCCGAACTACTCAAGGTGTTACTTCTTTTATTGGCATGAGCCAAAAACCAACTCCAATTTCTGAGGCTGAAGTTGCCTCAATTGTTAAATTTATGACTCAAGGTGCCCAACCTACTTTCAAATCTATCTATATTGAAGGTGATACTGTTAAAATTACCGATGGTCCGTTTGCCGAATTTATTGGAAAAGTTGAATCAATTGATAAAGAAAGAGGCAAAGTTAAAGTGTTGGTTTCAATCTTTGGCAGAGAAACACCGGTAGAGCTTGATTTTTTGCAGGTGGCGAAGCTTTAGCTTTGTCATCCCGTACTTATTTTGTCATTCCGGGCTTGACCCGGAATCTATAAAATAATAAGATCTGGATCCCGCATCATCAGCCAAAGGCTGATCGTCCTTTGGACGAAGTGCGGGATGACATGAGGAGAAATATGGCTAAAAAGATAAGCAAAGCTTGTTTTTTTCGCCAGATGATTGTTAAAGGAAAATAAAAATGGCGAAAAAAGTAAAAACTTTTATAAGCAAAGCTTGAAAAAGTTTTGTTAAGGACAAAATAAAATGGCAAAGAAGATAAGCAAAGCTTGTTTTTTTCGCCAGATGATTGTTAAAGGAAAATAAAAATGGCGAAAAAAGTAAAAACTTTTATTAAACTAAATATCCCGGCAGGTAGTGCTACTGCGGCCCCTCCAGTGGGTCCGGCTTTGGGTCAACATGGTTTGCCAATCATGGACTTTGTGAAAGCTTTTAATGAAAAAACTGCTGATAAAAAAGGAAATATTTTGCCGGTAGTTATCACAGTTTATGATGACCGAACTTTTACTTTTATCACTAAAGAACCACCGGTGGCTGAAATGATTAAAAAAGCATTGGGTGTGGAAAAAGGTTCAGGCAAAGCCGGAAAAGAATCTGCAGGTACACTAACACAAGCTCAAGTAAGACAAATTGCTGAAGCCAAAATGCCGGATTTAAATACTAAAAATATCGAAGCAGCTATGAAAGTTGTTGAAGGTACAGCCAGATCAATGGGGGTAAAAGTGACGCAATAGCGTCATCCCGCAATTGTCCTTCGAGACACTCAGGACCCTGAGCCTGCCTGCCCTGAGTCTATCGAATGGGTCGAATGGGATGCGGGATCTATATGGATTCCTGCTTTCGCTCGCCTCGCTGAAGATTTGGCGAAGCGGGCAGGAATGACAAAGGAAAAATATGGGAAAAACAAAGATAAAAACTATTGGAGAAGAAATTATTACCGTCATTGCGAGCGATAACTCGTCATTGCGATCCGGCGAAGCCGGAGAAGCAATCTCAAATGAAGAACAGATTGCCACGTCGGGTCGAAAAATCGACCCTCCTCGCAATGACAAAGTTAAACAGGAAAAAAAGAGCAAAAGAGCTCAGAAAAAAAGTGAACCTAAAATACGATCTAAAAAATATCAGGAAGCCCGAACTAAAATTGATCCTCAACAAAAATATACTTTAGCAGATGCTGTTAAATTAGCTGTTGAAACATCTATCACCAAGTTTCCTGGGACAATAGAAGCCCATTTAAACACCAATGTTAAAAACATCAGAGGCTTGATATCCCTCCCCCATTTTACCGGTAAAAAATTAACCATATTGGCCTTCGGTCAAGATGCAGATAAATCAGGTGCAGATGTTATAGGGACTGATGAAATAATTGCTCAGATTGAAGCTGGTAAAATTAATTTTGATGTTTTAGTAACTACCCCTGCCTGGATGCCTAAACTTGCTAAATCTGCCAAAATTTTAGGTCCAAGAGGTTTAATGCCTAATCCTAAAAATGGCACAATTTCTGAAAATTTAGCCAAAACTGTAGCAGAACTACAGGGAGGAAAAATGGAGTTCAAAACAGAGAAAGATGGAAAAGTAATTCATTTATCTGTGGGAAAAACCAATCAGCCTACAGAAGAAATATCAGCTAATATTAAAGTTTTATTTAACATCGTTGGTAAATCAAAAATTTCCAAAATTACCCTTTCTTCCACCATGGGCCCTGGGATCAAGGTGGACTTATCATCAATTTAGCAACGAACAAGTTAGAGACAAACATACAACGGCCGTAGTGAGTTTGTCCACTAAATTATCTTCCAATATCTCCAATATTATCTGTCTCCACTACCATTACCCAATCTTCTATCCCAACACTCTTAATAAAATCCCTTAAAGGTTCTGTGCAGTTTTTCTTAGTCCCCCAAACACTTTGCTGAAAATGAATAAATTCCCACTCTTTCAGTTTTCTTCTTAAAACATCTCTGGCTGCTCTTCTTTTCTCCGGCACATCAAAAATAATCAATCTCCATTTACCATCCCATTTTTTATCATCCTGCAGGAAGCTTGCTAAAACTGCTTTCTCTTTACCTTTATCAGTGAGTCTATAGATCAACTTCTGATCACTTATCAACTCAACCAGACCATTTTCCCTCAATCTTTTTAAAGCTTTGGCGAAAGAAGATTTCTTTAAGGGATACTCCCAGCCATAATAGGCATAAAGTCCTGGATTGTAAACAAAATCTTCAAATCTAACATAACCATCAATAGTTTTTTCCAAACTTAAAAGTATTAAATTAGTTATACTCTTTTTTCTATACATAGGACAAACATAACACGACCGTAGCGACTTTGTCTACTTACAATTTCATGCTCATCTTGTATTGGACAAGACTTCTTCTTGACAAACCAAGAATAAATTACTACAATCCCAAATATGGAAATACCAAGAGAGCTTAATGACATTTTTACAGAAATAATACTAGAACAAAAGAGTAGAACTCAATCTCCAAAAGATCGATTCAATTATAGAGAATTAACTTCAAAAGTAATTACAGAAGCTCAAAGATTAATTGATGATTACGGCACAACCGAAGAAACCGAATCGCGTGATATCATAGTCAACTTGGGTGCTTGTAGTCAGGAACTTCTGGTTAGAATGACCCCAACTGTAATTTGTGAAAAGTTTTATAGTGCAAACCAGACTCTTTATGATTGTTCTGGAAATAACAGGGGTCGCATTGGTATATCGTTGGAGGATGTTGTTGATTATGACAATAAAACACAACCTGAAACATTTATCTCAAAATTACAATCATTCTCTCGGGGGGATAGAAAATCTAAACCTTTTATCTCAGGATTAAGATTATTCATTGAGAACATGGATAGTGAAATGTGGCCTGGCTATTCTAAAGACATCTTTGTTGCTGATTATTTATCACAAAGAATTATAAATCATCAAGAAATGCCAGAAACAGTACAAGCAACAGAATATCAACTTTACGGTTATCTTAAAATTTTAGACTTCATGAGACACACTATTTCTGGTTTGACTTTAAGTTTTCCAGTAGCAGAGAGTAAATCATAAACTCAGTATTATCAGAGTCGAAATACTCAACCCCCGCATTATTTGTGAGAATCTCCCTTTATCTTTTTCCAAACCAACCCTAAATCAAACTTAAGAAAATAAAGAGATAAAAGACCTAAAACCAGTAGAATAACTACTGTTAAAATATGAAACATTAAAGTGCCGGCTGAGGATAAATTGGGATTCATTTTTAATATTCCGGAAAATACCGCCAAACCTGCAGCCTCTGCTGATCCCACATAACCCGGAGCTGCCGGCACTAAAAAAGAAAAAGCCACCAGTGAATCTGCCAAAATAAATTTAGATAAATCTAATTTTGCCCCCACAATCATGAAGGCAATCATCCATGATAAAGAATCAAATATTAGCGCAAAAAAAGTTAAAACAGCAAGTTTTATTAATTCTTTAGGTGATCTTTTTAAAACATCAAAGCCTTCAATGATAGTGTGCGTTAATGTAACAAACTTCCTCTTAATAGAACTTACTACTAAAAACTTACTCAGAAAAATGGTCATTTTTTTAAATAATTTCTCATTTGTAATAGCCAAAACAAACATGCCGATGAAAATTAACAAGACCAGTAAAATTAATTTAATAAAATCTGCCGGTAAATTGGTCGGGATAAAAGGCAAAAGTACGGCAATAAAAATTAAGACCATCAAAAGATCCAAAGCCCGGTCAATAAAAACCCAAGTGACAGTTTTACCCAGAGGCAGATTAAATTGAGAAGTAAGATAGACACTTTTTGTTAACTCCCCTGCTCTGATTGGAATCATAAAAGATAAAAATTGGGCAAGATAATGAATCATTACGGCATCTTTTATTGGGATTTGATGTTTATGTAAAAGTAATTTCAGACGAAAGCCCCGCAAAATTCCTGCCAGAGCAAAAGTAAGAAAAAATACGCTTGCTAATTTTAAATCGGCTGTTTTTAAAATCTGTAAAACATCATTTAAATTAACAAATCTGGTCCAGATGAAGATGAAAATCAGTCCAAGTAATGAATTAATTACAATTTTAGTAATTAGACTTTTGTTTAACATTTTCTTATTATACCTAAAATACTCCAATCTGTAACTTTTAATCAAAATTTTAGGTTCAAACCATTTAATGAGACCGCCAGCTGGCGGTTGCAATCTCGAATTAAATTGGTTTATATGATATTGTAAAGGTAATTAGAATAAACTCGAAATTCGAAGCACGAAATCCGAAATGGTTCGACCCATTCGACAAGTTCAGGGCAGGCAAGCTCACCATCCTGAGCAAAGTCGAAGGACAATGATCAAAATTCAAAACTCAAATGACTAAAACGTTTTGAACATTTGTATTTTGAAAATTCGAATTTGTTTAGAGTTTCGAAATTAGATATTCGAATTTATACTGAATTTTACATTTATGTTTGATTTTGATAAAAAAACTTTACTGATGATAGGAGGATTTCTGCTGATTGTGGCTGCTATTCCTTTTACTGCAGTTTTGGTTAAACAAACTCAGGTTTTTAGATCACAAGCTTCAACAATAAAAGTTGCTTCCTCTTCTGCTGAAAGAATAATTAGTGATCAAGAAACTCAGGGTGGATCAAAAGAAGTTCCCAACACTTCCCCCTTGGATGAACTTAATAAATTACTTAAACCTTCTCCCTCTGTCTCCCCTACTCCGGCAGATCCGGCAACTGCCGGACCAACACCAACCCCTTATGTTAATTTAGGTTTTGGGCCAACTTTAAATATAAGCATAAATACTCAGGGCAGACCTGCTTTGAAACAAGCCACCAGAGCTTTTATCGGTCTTGCCGGTAATATCCCCATCAAAAATCCCACCTATCTTTTAACTTTTACGGTTGATTTTTCGGAGGACGGCATCTTTCGTGGGTTATCTTTAGCAGGATTAAATCCCGGATCAACCTACTCTGTTTATATTAAGGGCCCGGGACAAATTGATTCTGCTTCTTCCTTTGTAATGAGCCCTACAGAAAGTACAGTAAATTCTGATCAGCCCATTTTACTGCTTTCCGGAGACTTAAATGATGATAATACTGTCAACACTACAGATTATAATATTGCTAAAAATCTTTATGGAACAACTCCCACTTCCCGTGCCTGGAACAAAAATGCTGATTTTAACAGAGATAATGTTATCAATACCTAT
>JAUSHL010000039.1 GCA_030648645.1 Candidatus Daviesbacteria bacterium | reverse complement strand
CACTCGCTTCCGGACCAAAAATCTCAATAATTCGACCCTTTGGAAGTCCGCCCACTCCCAGTGCCAAATCCAAAGCAATTGAACCTGTTGGAATAACTTCAATGGACATTTTTTCCATTCTTTCTCCAAGACGCATAATTGAACCTGTACCATAAGATTTTTGAATTTGAGCCATTGCCGCTAAAATTGCTGTTTTTTTAGCATCTGTGCCATTGGTTGTATTTGCAGAATTTGTTGCCATATTGTGTATCTATTTGACAGTACAACAAAACCCGAACTAGTGTCAATATATCATTTCTGGATCATATTTTGATGTATGGATACACGAAAACTAGAAGGGACTAGAAGGGTAAAATGTTTCTAATTCTGGATACTAGACTATGTTGTGGGTAATAAGATTTTAATTCTCGTATCTTGCTTTTCTCTAAATAAAGCCTTGCATCCATACCATTTATGTTTTCAGATTCATATGCAAATTGAGCAGAATTACAATCAGGATAGATTTTCAACAGAATCTCTCTTCTTACTGAACTTCGCCATATTGACCGCGATTGCGATTTACCAACAATTTCTCCAGCTTTTGCAAATGTTTCTGGTTCAATAGTGTCGGTATTTATTGTGGTTGTGATTGTTTTTCGAATTAAACCAATTTCTTCATAAAAAGCTGCTGTTGGAAGCCACAAAAATCTGGAATCAAACAAAGCATCATCCCCACTTGAAAAAGGTATTTCTCCGGATACCTCTGCGCCTGTAACTATGCCAGTAATTAAACTATCTCTGAAAGAATTTAGTTTTTTAGCATCAAATTCAGGAATAATTGGAGATATAATCATATGTACTCTCTCAATAGGATGACCACTCTCTGGTCCATTGGCACGGTAATGATGTGTTTCACCTGCAAAAAATACATTTGGATTTGCCTGTAATTGTCCTCTGATAACATCAACTATTTTAATTTTTTTATCTGGTTGAGGAGTTAATTCAGCTCCGTTTTCAGTTTCTGATAACATACTGCGAATCTTAGCACAGCCACAAAATTAAATCAATAAATTATAGTCATTATAGTCAGGGTGACTGGAATTGAACCAGCTACCTTTCCCACCCCAAGGGAACGTTCTACCGATGAACTACACCCTGAATTAATGTATTTTATATCATATATAATGTTATTACATTATGAAAATTTTTGTAAAAGTTAAATTAAAAGCCCGTGAGGAAAAAGTTAAAATTGCCAATCCAAAATTGTTTGAAAACAATGAAAATCATTTTGAAGTTTTTGTTAAAGAACCACCACTTGAAGGCAGAGCAAATACAAGAGTTATTGAATTAATTTCAGAATATTTTAAAGTGGCTCCATCAAAAGTAAAAATAATTCAAGGTTTTAAATCAAGAGAAAAAGTTTTAGAAATTTAGCCTTCCAGGGGGACGCCTTGGAGGCATGGAGGCACAAATTTATTTTAGTTTTTCCAAACTGCAGGAGCTTGTAAAAAAGGTGAAACTGAAACTGGTTCCGCAATTTCTTCGATTTTTTCTTTGGCAATAATTACATACCGAAGTCCCTTGTTAGGAATTTTTTCTGAACTGACTATACTCCATTTATACCCTTGCAGTTCTTGGGTCAATCTCATTAATTCTTTACTATCTTCATTTGCATTATTCCCACTGTCAATCTGGTTTGTAATACTTGCAACTTCCGAATCTTTCATTATTGAAAAAGAAGCTGCTTTATCTTCTCCAATTGATACTCCCCCCTCTAAATCTCTAAAATTTGCAAATGCAGTAGTAAAAGTAAATTTATCTACTTTGTAGCCAATTTTTTCCAAATGGATTGGTAAAATCTTTTCCAGTGGAATACCAGTATTATTACCAAGTTCTAAAACTCTTTCGGCAATTTTATAATCGCTACTTGGATTTGTTCCTTTAATATTTTTTATCAAAGAAATTTCTACAAGGTGAACATCCGGAGTTGTTAAAACAATTGTATCTTGTAATTTTTCCGGAACTATTTTTACAGGTTTTCCTAAAATCATTTCCCTTATTCCCATATGCCTGAATTATACTCTAGGATGTCAGACTATACAAATTATCACATCACACCTCCGATGTGTGATATAAAACACCTTCGATGTGTGATATAAAACATCTTTCATTAGTGTGACGATCGTCATGTTAATGTCTCAGAAGTAAATAGTTGTTGACCAAATCTTGATTTACAGCAATACTATATATAATGCTCAAATTCTGGCAGTATTTTTTAGTCACACTTTTTATCTTCCCTCTTTATTTTTTAATCCCCAAAATAGTTTCTGCTGATTGGTCAATGCCAAGATATGATTTTGATAAAACCGGAGTAGTCCCTTATCAAATAACTGAAAAACCTCAAGAAAAATGGGTTTCAGGAAATATTGGTTTTGTCTGGAATGCACCAGTAGTGGATTCAAATGGTAATATTTATATCAATACCAACGGAATCACTTCACTTGACAAAAATGGTCAGGTCAGATGGGTTACTCATACTACCCAACCCTATGACAGTGTTGTTTTAGATAACAATAATAATATCTATTATTCTGCTGCGGGCTATCCTGCTACAGTTTATTCCTATGATCAAAATGGTAACAAAAGATGGGAATATAGTTTAGGAGGTTGGGGTGGTAATAATATTCCCACCGGAGTAGCTTTATCCAGAAATAAAGATACTCTTTATGTAGGAATAGCTTACCCTTCCAAAACTGTTCTGGCCTTAAATACAGATGGTTCTTTCAGATGGCAGAAAAGCCTAAATTACACTCCGGTTTCCACCCCCATTGTAGCTTTGGATGGCACTATTTATGTGGGAATAGGATCTACCGGATATCTTTATGCTTTCTCAGATACCGGAATAATCAAATGGTATAGATATGTGGGAATTTATGATGTTCATTCACTAATGTTGGATTCATCCAACAATATATATCTTAAATCCAGTAGTGAAAATGGCGGAATTATTGTGTCCTATGATTCTTTGGGAAATAAAAGATGGGTTTATCAATATCCTATTTATTCTTTAAATAGAGAGGAAGAAATGGCTCTTAAAGATAATATGATTTATGCTATTTCAGATAATAATTTAATAGCTGTTAATACTTCTGGAAATTTAATTTGGAAATGGACAGCTCCAATACAAATATCACAAAGATTAAGAAGCCCAGCGGTAGATAAAGATGGAAATATTTATACAACTTATGGAAATAAATTATATGTTTTAAATCCTGATGGGACTTTAAAATGGGAGATACCTTTTTCATATAATTTACAAAAATTAATTATTGCTGATAATAATTTAATTTATGTTTATCACAATCCACAAAGTACTTGGAATGGATATCTACATGCTTTGGGAAAAATTACCCCGGATAAAACTCCGGTTATTTTTATTCCAGGAATAGGAGGATCAGAGTTAAAGGTTAAAAATGATACTGTTTGGTCAAAAGATGATGGTCATGGAGGAGTTTATAATCATGCATATCTTGCTGGAGAAAAAGTTTGGGTTAATGAGGGGGAAGGAGCAAACTTTGGGGATGATGATTATTTTGATATTTTAAGAATGAAGGATGATGGAATAAATTCAGAGGCAGGGTTGGAGTTAACAGGAGATATTTATGCAGGATCTTATCAGCAAACTATTAATTTTTTTACTAATAATGGCTACACTTTAAATCAGGATTTATTTGTTTTTCCTTATGATTGGAGAAAAGATATTGCTCTAACTGCTCCACTTTTAGATCAAAAAATTGATGCTGTTAAAACTCAAACTGGGGCTACAAAAGTAGATATAGTAGCTCACAGCATGGGAGGGCTGGTTGCCAGAAACTATATAGCAGATGCTACCAAAGCAGGAAAAGTCAGAAAATTAATTAATTTGGGTGTACCACATTTAGGAGCAGTAGAATTCCTTAAAGATTTAAGATATGGCGGATGTTTATCTAAGGTAAATCTAGAACCATTTTGTATTGGTATTAGCCCATCAGAAATAAAAGATGTTATAAGAAATATGATTGCAGGATATGAATTAGCTCCATCTCAAAAATATTATGAATTTTATGATGGATCTGATAATAATCGCCCATTGCCTTTTGTTGATAATCGCGATATTGATAATAATGAAGTGACAGGGCTTCTTAATTATCAACAGTTCAAAACCACTCTTACTAATCTTGGTCATAACACTACCCTCTTTACTCCAACTGAAACATTTCATGCTTTGGATAATAATTTAGCTGAGACCAATGGTGTTGAGGTAAATGTTATTTCGGGATCAGGTAAAGCAACTTTGGGCCAAATTATTGAGGATTATTATTTAAATTTTGCCGGTTTAAAAATTCCCAAAACAGATATGAGAAATATTAATGGTGATGGTACGGTGCCTCTCTATAGTTCTGCTTTAAAGGACGGTTCGAAATCTTTACTTGGCTCCGCAAAAATATTTTATACTAATCAAAAACACCCGGACTTAGTTGCCGATGGGTCTGCTATGAATTTAGTTAAAAATATATTGGTTGGTGATAATAATTTACCAGCTGGGATTTCTACTCAACCTTTTAATTTTTCAGGTACAGGACTTTCTGTCCATTCACCTGTTTTAATTAATGCTTATGATGAAAGTAACAATCACACCGGGCCCCTTGCTAATGGAGATTATGAAGAAAATATTCCCGGATCATCTTATGAAGTAATAGGGGACGCAAAATTTGTTTGGCTTCCGGATAATGGAATTTATGATATAAACTTTGAAGCCACAGATCAGGGCAGTTTTGATTTTAAAATCAGAACTTATGAAAATGATGCCAATAGTAAAACTATTGTTTATAACAATATCCCTCTGACTACCCAAACTACAGCAGAAGCAGTTTTTGATACTTCTTCAACAAATCCTCCCTTAATTAGTTTAGATGTTGATGGAAATGGAGTAACTGATGCAGAAGTTGGATCAACTGGAATAGTAACAGGTGCAGGTACTACAGATAGCACAGCTCCTGAAACATCAATCTCTTTAACAGGAGAATTAAACAATGATGGGTCTTATAAAACTGATGTTACGGTAGAATTATCCGCAATTGATAATAGTGCAGGAGTAGCTAAAATAGAATATTCTTTAGATAATGGACAATCAACAATAACTTATACCGGTTCTTTTACTCTGTCAGATAATGCAACTACAAAAATTAAGTATCGTTCAATTGATAATGCCGGCAATGAGGAAAATCCCAAAGAGAAAGACATAATTATTAATAAACCTGCCACTAGTTCCGGTTCTAATTCTAACTCCGGTTCTGAAGATAACAACAATCAAACTACAGTTGCAGATGAAGTTAAAAAAGTTGTATCCAATATTTTAAATTTTAATAATGAAGAAAATAATAATAATAATCAAATTTCTGAAAATAATGATTCGGAAGTTTTGGGAGCAAAAACTGAAAATAAAAATAGTAAAAATAATAATATTAATCCATTAGTATTTTTGCCTTTAATTATCTTAGGAGGTTTTATTATCTATAGGAAGAGATTTAAAAGTTGATTATACCCAAAATAATTAATTTTGGGTTCAAACCATTTAACAATAGCTTTACATTCAATTTAAATTGGTTTATTTTTTTAGAAGTTTACCAATTAATTTCCAAATTACAAATAAAATCATAAACCAGAAAACTATGTTCACGATCAACATTTGATAATCAGTGCTTGCAGTACTAAATAAAGAAGAAGAAGTAAATGAAAATGGAAAACCACCGCTTCCTGCAATTAGACTATTAGTCCAGAAAGCTTGGATAAACATTACTCCATAAGTCACCACCACACTCAACACCAAAATTATAAGAAATGACTTTTTGTTCATAGATTATACTTAAAAATATCTTAACTAAATATTAACTCTATTTAGAATATCACATCTCCCCCCATTCAACAACTATTTTTTATTCCACTAAATATTCCACCTTCGATATGAAACATTCATTTTTTAGGCTAGCCTCCCAGGGGACGTCTGGGAGGCTAAACAGAATATTCTTTGGACAGTGGAACAACAATCAAAACTTATACCACCTCTTTTACTCTTTCAGATAATGGAACTACAAAAGTTAAATATCGTTCTATTGATAATGCCGGCAATGAAGAAAATCCTAAAGAGAAAGAAATAATTATAAATAAACCATCCGGCAGTTCAAGCTCTAATTCCGATTCTGACAGTTCATCATCTACTACTTCCACATCATCAACAAACAGTAATAATCAAACTGCAATTACCAATGAAGTTAAAAAAATTTTATCCAATATTTTAGATTTTAATAATGATGAAGAAGATAATAATCAAATCTCTGAAAGCAGTAATTCAGATGTTTTAGGAGCAAAAACTGAAATCAGCAATATAACTGCAAAACAAAACAAACCAATATCCCCGGATATTTGGAAATCATTAATTTTACCTCTTGGAATTATGATAACCTTAATAATTTACAGGATCAAAAAGAATAAGTTATCTCTTAAAAAGCTTTCCCATTAACTTCCAAATTCCAAAAAGAATAACAAACCAAAAAATTATATCCAAAATCAGCATACCAGTATTAGTCTCAGATCCCAAAAAATTAAAACTTGAAAAACTAAATGGTAAACCACCTCCATTATTTAGATTTCCAGTAGCAAATTGTAAAAAAGCTACTCCATACGTTACCCCCACACTTAAAACCAAAAAAATAATAAAAGTCTTTTTATTCATTAACTCTACATTATCACATCTCCCCCAAATCAACAACTAAAATTTGCCTCTATAAACACACAAACCACAAGTTTCAGAGGCAGAGGGTAGATCTCCATTTAAAACAGTTGAAATTTCTTGAATAAGTTTATAAAAACTATCCATATTTTCTTCAACTGGATGATATTTTGGTGTTGTAGTAAAAATTATTTTTCCATCAACCAATTTCATCTTATCAGGATTAATGCTTACAACACCCATTTTGGAAATTTTAATTGGCTCTCCATTTGCTGGATTTTCCAAGGCAAATTTATAGGCATGAAGTTGACTGGAATAATTTTTAAGTATTTTTTCTTCATCAGGAGTGGTTATTTTAAAATCAATTATTGCATATGTCCCATCATCAAGTTTACTTAAAATATCAAACCTTCCACTAAGATAACAATTTGTCCCGGCAACATTCACTGATTTCATAAAACCTTCTTGGATTTCTATAATTCCGCTGGGTAAATCCGGGTGAATGTCAGATAAATTCATTCCCATAATAGAATCTTGCAGTAATTTATTAATCCGTCCAAACATAGAAGGGAATATACCGGAATGAGAAACACCTAATTTTACTTTTTGGTAATAACAATGTTTACATTCATTCCAAAGGTAGGCGAAGTCGGAAGGAGATAGCTTGTACATATTCATATTTTACACCTTTCGACAAGTCCTGAGCGAAGTCGAAGGGCAAAATCCGAAGGACTTAGTTTATATAATTTATTTGTATCAGAGGGATTATAATAATTACTCATATTTTATTGCTTACCCTTCTTTAAAAGTTTTTTAATTTCCAGATCAAAGTCTGAAATATAATTTTTATCCTGAACTTTTCTGTATTTTTCATACTCAGTTAAGGCAAGCTCTTCTGCAACTTCATGACTGATTTTACCATTATCTTGTAAAATATCTCTTTCATTAAAATGGAGAAAAGCATCTAATTTTTCTACCCAATCTTTCATATACATGATAATCCCTCGTTGTGCCTGCATTTCTGCATAATCAAGATACATTGTAACAATTCTGTTTAATAAATCTAGCTCTTTTTCATTAAGATAATTTTTAGCAATCACAACATCAGATTCTCTAATCTTACCCTTTGGAGAGTTTTTCCAAACAGTAAGTCCCATGTATGGTTTAGTACTATCTACCCTTTCATGTACGATTTCTGCTGCAGTTTTGCTTGTCATAGCAAAGTGAAGCTTGTTCTGTACTGTAGCAAAGAATTGTTTAGTAATTTCCTCGTTAGGATCATAATCAGCACTGCACTGAGCATATATATCAGTAACCTTTTGATACATTCTTCTTTCACTTGAGCGGATATCACGGATTCTGGCAAGCTGTTCCTCAAAATAGTCTTTACTAAAGATATTGTAAGGATCCTTGAGTCTTTCATCATCCATAGTAAAACCCTTAATAATATATTCTTTTAATCGTTCTGTTGCCCAAATCCTAAAGAGAGTCGCTTGCCTGCTATTTACCCTATAACCAACGGAAATAATCATGTCGAGATTAAAAAAATCAGTCTTTCTTTCTACTTCTCGAACACCCTCCTTTTGAACTATTAGGAATTTCCGAATAGTTGAGGCTTCTTTTAATTCTCCCTCCTTATAAATGTTCTTGATATGCTCATTAATTGTAGGCACAGTAACGCCAAATAGTTCAGCAATCCTAGCTTGAGTTAACCAGATATTTTCATCATGTAAAAATATCTCAACTTTTACTTTTCCATTTGGTGTGGTGTATAACAAAAATTCAGTAAAGGTATTTTGTTTAACAATTTGCTTTTTTCTCTTCATATTATTGGGGTATATTATTATATATTCTTAATATATACCATAAATTACCCGAACGTCAACCCTTCAACTATGTTCAGGGTTGACCTCTTCGAGTCTGAGCGATGAGGATTTATACCTCAGAGTCGATGACCTGAGTTTATCGAATGGGTCAATACTTCGATTGGTTCGACTTCACTCACCACAAGTACACTCAGTATTGACACTGAGCGATGTCGAATGGGTCAATACTTCACCTTAAGACGTTTTTGTTTTTCTGGAATTGGTAAATAATTTTCTTTGGTAACAACTTTTCTACCAGTCTCTCTCTCCAGTTTTTCCCTTGCTACTTTTGCCACACCCCCACCTCTTTTTGCAACCTGCCTATTTTTAATAAAAGTTTCAGGTTTTTCCTTTTCTGAAATTGCTGTGGTTGAAGCTTCTGCCAACATATTTAGCACCAGTTCAATATTACTCATATTATCCCTCAAACTTTGCATTTTTAAACCCTTATATTTTTTATAATTTTTTGTAGTAAGACCTGCCCAAGCAAAAGAAATGTCATCAGTTAAAATGGCAAATTCGCTGCCTTTCTTAACACCTCTATTTTCCCATTCATCTGTTAAATTTTTTCTAATTTCTATGCTTTTTAGTCTTTGATTAATCCATTCTTTGGAGTAACCTTTTTTAAGATAAGTTTGCATTGCTCTATCAATAGCTTTTTCCGGATCTTCAGTTTCCTCAATTCTTTCATAACCTACTCTGGCTAACCAAAGTTTTAATGGCTCAACTTTTGGACTGGGAATAGATTGAATAAGTCTAAATAGTGTCTCCATATCAGCAACATCTGTTAAGCGCATTTTGCCATCCACTGCTTTCATTTTCAAAGCGTTACATTTTGTAACGGTTTCATTAGAACCTTCATCTATCAATCTTTTCTTTAATACGCGCCAGTAAACTTGAGGATTTTCACTCTTTATAAGAGAATCTATTATATCCACTACAGAGAAATACCATTTTTCAGATTTTTCATCCCATTCTCTGCGAATATTTTTATCTTCAAAAACTACAATTCTTGCTAATTTACTGTTATCCATATTATTGGGGTATATTATTATATATTCTTAATATATACCATAAATTACCCGAACGTCAAGACTTCTATCTTACCCTGCCTGCTCTGAGCCATGTCGAAGAGAGCTTGTCGAACGGGTCAAGGATGTTTTTCTATTGGGGACAAACCTCCAAGGATTTTGTGAGGAAAATAATTCCAGGCATCATTAACAATCTCAAGCACATTTTCAAGTTCAACCAAACCTAAACCATTATCAAACATGGCAATAATATCAGTTAAACTATCCTGTCCATCCTCATTATAAATAATTTCCTTAATATCTTCCAAACTAAAATCACTGCCTGTTTCTTTAAGCAAATCCACAAGCTCCTGCTCAATTTCTTTTCTCCTTTGTAAAATTTGCAATTTATTTTCCATTTTTAAATATTCTTACCAGATAAGCTAATTTAACTTGAGTTTGCAATCCTTCGATTACACTCAGGATTGTACTGAGCTTGTCGAATGTACAACCCTCGTTAAATATCTTGAACTCAAAATTTTAATTAAAAGTTACATATTTGAGTATTTTGAGTATGATACAGCTCAGATTCATATCTAACAAGTAGAAAAAATTAGAAACCCCCAGAATTAAAAAGTTCTATTGTGACATATTATTTATTACCACTCAAACATATCAACTATATTTTCAATTGCATCTTTAATGCGATCAATTATTCCTTGTCTTTCTCTTATTCGAGGTACTTTTGGTAGTAAACTAACAATATCTTGTCCATTGGGCAATTTTTGGGTGTATAGATATTCACCAATCAGATGTTCAAACTTTTCGATTGGGATATTTTCAGCTTTTGCGATACTTTTCAAACTTTCAGAACGCTCACTTGCCCAAAATTCGCTAAAAGCTTTTTCAACATCATCTGATTTGCCAATCCTTGGTAAATTTTCCTCGATGAATTTCTTGATCAAGTCTTTTTTCTTGCGAAGTTGGATATCTCTATCAAATAGACGTAAAATCTCTTCTGTTTTCTTTTTACGGACCACTTCGGAGCTAATATTTTTAAGACCAGCAATAAGTTGAATTATATAATCAAAATCAATAACATCACGAACGGTAAGTTCAATTTCAAAATCAATCTGATCCAAAATAGATTCAACGCCATTTGCGTTATTTTTACGATCTTCATAAACATCTAAGTACTTACTCTGATAATCATAAAACTCCTGCTCAGAAATACCAAGCTCACCAAAAGAGAAATCTGCAAATGTTTCCAGTGATGATTTAATGCGGAGTAAATCACGGAATGTTTTTATAAATTCAGCTTTTTCTTCTTCTCCTTGTAATTCATCAACGCTTGAAACAGTGGGTACTTTTTCTCGTAATTCCACCAGTTTATCTTCAAATTCTTTTTTCTGAACTTCATATGGTTTTTTAAACACGACTTCTTTTGCGTTTTCATCTCCAAAAAGTGCAAGCGCCTCATCTGTTACTTTTTTCAGGTTTCTAAAAGAAACAATGTTTCCATGAGGTTTATCTGAATTTAAAAGTCGGTTTGTTCGCGAATATGCTTGAATCAACCCGTGATATCGCAGATTTTTATCCACATATAATGTATTGAGTCTTGGACTATCAAAACCAGTCAAGAACATATTCACCACCAATACAAGATCAACTTCCTTATTCTTTATTCTTTTTTGTAAATCTCGGTAATAATCATAAAAACGATCTGTTGAAAAATTTGTCGAGTATCGTTTGTTATAATCCTTTATGCAATCCTCCAGAAAATCTCTGGAATGTTGATTAATAACAGCGCCTTCTTGACCAAAAACATCTACGTCAAGCATATCGGAACTCTCGTCTTCATTTGCCTGATAAGTAAAAATTGTCGCGATAGAAAAGTCTTCAGCTTTTTTATCTTGTAGCAATTTATAGTATTTTTTTAATACATCAATAGAAGAAACAGCAAACAATGCATTAAACTTGCCTTGTTTTGTTTTTCGTTTCCAGTCTGCCAGTATATAATCAGTGATTTTATTCAAACGGTCGGGACTTTCAAGCACCTCTTTTGTATTGATACCCTCAACCATAGCATCAGCAAAAATATCAGCATCCAACGTGTCCGGATCTTTTTGCTTGTATTTTCCAACATATTCAACAGCGAAGCCGAGTACATTATTATCAGAAATTGCATTAGTGATAATATATTTATGCAAACATTCCCCAAACACATCCACAGTTGTTACTCCACCTATATTATTATCAGCAAAGATTGGGGTTCCTGTGAAGCCAAAAAGCTGAGCTTTCTTGAAAAATCCTTTAATTCTTGCATGCGTTTGACCAAACTGGCTTCTATGGCATTCATCAAAAATGATTACCACTTTTTCATTTGCTAGATATTCAAACTGCTTAATATATACTTCTCTTCCAATAGCAATATCAAGCTTTTGAATTGTGGTTACAATCAGCTTTCTGTTTTTATCTTTGAGCTGTTTTACAAGATTATGTGTATTATCAGTACCATCAACTGCTCCTTCGGAAAATGAGTTAAACTCTTTTGTTGTTTGGATATCCAAGTCTTTTCGATCCACCACAAAAAGCACTTTTTTTACTTCAGGCATTCGTGAAAGTATTTGGCTTGTTTTATATGAAGTTAGTGTTTTACCTGATCCTGTTGTATGCCAGATATAGCCATTTTTATCAGATTCACGCACTCGATCCTCAATTGCTCTAACCGCATAATATTGATAAGGGCGAAGAGTCATTGGGATCTGTATTGCTTCAGCTAGAACAATGTATTCAGCAATCATTTCCGATACTGTGCATTTTGCCAAAAATACCTCCACGAACTCATCTAGCTTAGTAATTTTTCTGTTCTCCACATCAGTCCAATAAAAAGTTTGTTCAAATGTTTGTTTTGGGTTGTTTGAAAAGTATTTTGTATTAACTCCGTTTGAGATCACAAATATCTGAATATATTCAAACAGAGTTCCAGTGAAAGAATGTTTGTGATAGCGTTGAATTTGATTAAAGGCTTCTTTAAGCTCCATACCTCGGCGTTTCAATTCTATCTGTACCAAGGGTAGGCCATTAATAAGTAACGTTACATCATAACGATTTTCATAACGCCCAACTTGAGTGATTTGTTGTGCAACTTGATATTCATTTTTACACCACTGATCCATATTAAAAAACCGCACATAAAAAATACTTTCATTATCCCGAGTTAGAGCAAATCGATCACGCAATGTCTTAGCTTTTTGAAAACGGTCGCTTTTTTCTATGTGGTTTAATATACGAGTGAATTCATCATCAGAAAAAGTTGTTTGATTAAATTTCTCAAGCTGCGTCTTTAGATTGGAAACCATCGCTCCAGTATCTTGTAAAGTAACAGACGAAAACCCCAACCTTTGCAGTTGTTCAATTAAAGTCTTTTCTAATGTTTGTTCAGATTGTGTTGTCATCTATTTTACCCTTAATATTTCTATAAGCTTTTCAATTGACTGGCCAAGCTGTTCATGAGTATAGGGAATATTTTTTGTATTTTCTGGGTGATGGATACTATTTCTAATGTATGTCTGCAAAGGTACTTTGTATTTAATATCACCAGAGGGTTTTTCATGAATCCAATCAAGATCGCTTTGAATACCATGTGCATCTAAATATTTATCAAATAAATCACACTTTTCATTTTGTCCATTCTCATCTATAGCCCTTGCTTGTAGAAAACCATACAACTCATTATGAAATTCGGGTGATAATAATCCAAAAGCAAAATAGTTAATTTCACCCCATGTCGGGCTACTAGCTTGAAATAAGTCTAAGTCTTTAGATGGCTGAGCTGAATTACTTGTGTCGTTTTTTCGAAAAACATAAAGAATATGATTATTTTTATTAAAGCTACGGAGCAAATATGGCGAATGAGTACAAACAAAAATTTGTCTGTTTACCGAAATAACCATTAGTGCATTTAATAGTTTTTCTTGTGCGTAAGGATGCAAAAAAGTTTCAGGTTCATCAACAAAAAGAAACAATGGTTTAAGCTTTTCTGGGTCCTCAGGGTGCTTAGTTAGCAAGTCGGCATAAATTTGGATTAAAGCCAACGCCAAAGCACGTTGCATCCCAGTCCCTTTGTCTTTACTGCTTGTGACGCCAGAGCCATCATCAATATCTATACAACCAGTTTTAATAAAGCTAGAAGCGTCCGGAAGTTCGAATTTAAATGAAACATCCGCTTGACCATACTGACTATTAATAATATCTGTAATTTTCTTACCTAGTAATTCTGTTCGTTTCGAAAAATTATCATCCCCAGTAGCAAATGTTTCATCAAAAATTTCCTTAAATTTTTTCCATTGAGATGTGTCAAAAAAATTACCTATGGTTGAGGAAAGTAGGCGACCACAAATTTTTGTAGCCCCAAAATCCGTAATATCTTCTGGATTGGTATCAGCCCAAATAAATTGAGATTCGAAAAGTGTTCTGAATACGGTGTCAATTCCTGCAGGATTTTCGAACTGCTTAGTTTCCGAATTCCACAAAGTAATAGTTTTGATATTCAGATTTCTATCCTTACCATCTTGTTTAATCGTTTTTTCTTCAGAAGATCGCTTAATGATTAATTTTTCAACACCGTCTTCTTCAAAAACGTACTTTAAATATTTTGTCTCTGAGAAATCATTGATAACACTTTTAATATTTTCGTGTAATTCGGCAATTACGGAGACCTGACCTTTTGTTTTTTTATTAGTGATATCACCGACGCTCTTGTTTGCAGGCAGCCCAGAACGGAGAAATTCGATAGACTCAAAAGTCGTAGATTTTCCGCAATTATTATCGCCAACAAAAAACACTAGGTTCTTATCGAAATCAAAAACATGATTACCTTCAAATCCTTTAAAATTTTCAATTGTTAATTTTCGTATATACATAATTAAATAAATAAACCCTGCATTAAGCCTTTTTCCATTGCTCTACCTAGAAAATTTTTTGTTGTTTTAATTCTATTAGCTTATCCATTGAAGTTAAAAAATCTGCAATTTTTTGTTGCTCAGATAATATTGGCAAGTTGATTTTTATTTTTTTTACTACAGGAAAATTTACATAAATCTGCGTACCACCTTGAGAAATTTTTATAATTTTCCTTCTAAAACTATTCGAATTTAAAATAAACCAAATAAAATTTGATGAAATTCCATCTCTCACGACCAATCTTTCACTTCTTTGATTATAAATATATTTATCATCCTCATCTATTAAAATTGTGGAACCTATAATATCGCCTGATGCCGTCTTGTCGTTTAAGACCATAACGAGATCGCCTTTATTTAACTTTTTATTTTTGGTTACTTCATTGAGAATTATTCTTTGATTGTCATCGACATATTTTCCTTCTTTTGTGTAGTTGCCGATTGAAATAAATTTATAACCACCCGCTTGACTTGTGTATTTTTCCAGAGATGTACCCCCATAATTTTTGACAACATCGCCCAATTCCTCTCCCCTCCATTTCGGAAAATCACTGCCATCTTTATCCCTAAACCTAATCTCTTGTAAAAATATTTTTTGAATTATCCCTTTTTGATATTTTTTCAAAAAATAAATATTTCCTCCTTCAGGTTTTGGCAAATCTAATTCATTGCAATACTTTGAAATTTTTAAACTTGTTTCTTGCTCTAGCTTTGATATTTGAGTAAGAATTTTTGCTACTCTTTTAACATCAACCTTTTCTTCCTTCTCAAAAGCATCTATATATCTAGCGATATTCAAATTGTAATCATTTTTTTTAATTTCTTTGATATTCGCCAGATGGGAATACCTTTCGATTTCCTTACGACTTTTATAAGTATCAAAAATTTTCTGAATGTTTTCATCTGTCAGCTTATTTTTATTTCCTACTTTTTCAAATTCCTTTGACGCATCAATGAACAAAATATTATCATCTTCTCGACGACATTTTTTGAAAACAAGAACTGTGGCCGGAATAGCTGTCCCAAAAAACAAATTTGAAGGAAGCCCAATAACAGTATCAAGATAGTTTTGTTTTTCAATAATATATTTTCTAATTTGCCCTTCTGCTCCCGAACGAAAAAGTGCTCCATGAGGAAGAACAATGGCCATTGTGCCATTATCAGCAAGATGATAAAGCATATGCGTTACAAAGGCATAATCAGCCTTCTTTCTTGGTGCTAATCTGCCATACTGAGAAAAACGATCATCATGGGCAAGTGCAGGATCACTTTCTCCTTTCCATTGTGCAGAAAAAGGCGGATTAGCAACGATTGCTTCTGCCTTAAGATCTGGGTGCATATCCTCTTTGAGAGTATCACCTTGGAGGATTGAGAAACGATCAAAACGCACACCGTGTAAAATCATATTCATTCGGGCAAGATTGTATGTTGTGGGATTAAGTTCTTGTCCGTAGTAATTTGCTACATCAGTAAAATCACCAAGACGAAGCAAAAGTGAACCAGATCCACAGGTTGCATCATAAGCAGATTTGATACGCTTTTTATCCATCGATACAATTTGAGCAAGTAAGCGGGATACTTGGGCTGGAGTATAAAACTCGCCGCCTTTTTTACCTGCACCAGCAGCAAATTCACCAATCAAATATTCATAGGCGTCACCGAGAAGATCGCTTTTAGCATCTTCAAGTTTAAAATCAATTCCTCTAAGTAATCCTAATACTTCAATAACAACTTCATTCTTTTCGTTTTCCCTTGAGCCAAGTTTTGAGGATGTCAGATCCATATTACCGAATAAACCCTTAAAATCATCCTCACTTGCAGTTCCGGCAGAAGTCTTTTCAATATCATTAAGAATATTTTTTAGATCCTCCAGGATGAATGTATTTTGATCTTTTATTTCGCCTTTACCTTTTTTGACGAGGTATGAAAAAAGTTCGGTTGGTTTTAGAAAAAAACCAAGTTCACCAATACATGCATTCTTGATGTGATCTAAGTCTGCCTTACCATCATCTGTGTTTTCCTCTATCTCTGAAAAATTATATTTTTCGCTGGTTAGGAGTTTTTCGTCAACATAAAGCTCGAGTTTTTCAGAAAGATATTTGTAGAAAATAAAGCCAAGAATATAATTTTTATATTCGTCAGCATTCATCTTGCCACGAAGCACATTTGCCACACTCCACAATTGCTTCTCTAGTATATGTTTTTGTTCGTCGGACATATGTTTATCTGATCAATTTTAGCACTTCGACTTCGCTCAGTACATAGCAGTTCGGCTCTGCTCACTCCAATACTTCAGTGCCGACATTTTTACTGATAGCCTCCCAGGGGACGTCTGGGAGGCTACTACTTTCAATTCCGTTTAATCCAGGTAGACGCCTGTAGCTTCCTCAGACGTCCTCTGAGGAAGCTAATTTTAAACATTTCATCTAAAATAAAACCCACACAAAATCATGCCATGTCGTTAATTTATATTGTGGGCAATGCCAATTTTCCACACACCTTTTTCTCTGAATGCTGGGATTGTTTGTCTACGAGCAGAATTAATTAATGTATTTATGGATTTATCTCCTTCTTTTTCAAAATCAACCAAAGGAATAATTTTTAATCCAGATAAATAGGCAATTCGTTTGTGTAATGATTCCAAAAGAGAAAGTGTAATTATTTTTTCTAATACTTTGGTATTTTTTAAATCTCGATACTGCCCAAACGAAGAATAATAAGCCTTTTTTTCTTTATCACGAATAATAATAATAGGTAATCCTAATTGAAGTAATTGAAAATTTATTAAAACTCTACCAATTCTTCCATTTCCATCATTAAACGGATGGATAGATTCAAAATCTAAATGGAATTTAGCAATTTTATCTGCAAAATAGCTATCCATATTACTTGAATACTCAAGAAGTGTATTTTCAATAAGTCTCTGAATATGTTCAGGAGCAGGAGCAATATGAGTTCCAACTCTCACATATTCATTTTGTTTTCTAAATCTACCAGAAACACTTGCATCAATATTCCCAAGCAACATTTGATGAAGTAAAAGAATTAATGCTTCATTCAGCTCAATTGTCTGAGCCTTACTACTAATATATTCAATTACAGTAGCTAAATTCTTAGCTTCAAAAACTTCTCGAACTGAAACGTCTTGCGATACTTCAAGATCAAGTAAAATTTTCTCAGTTTCTTTGAGTGTTAAGGTAGAGTTCTCAATAGCATTAGAGTTAAATACACCCTCAGAAAGCTCTGCCTCATCAATCATCTTGAGCAGTGATTCTTTACCTTTACTAAGCCGATCGAATTCAGCTTTAAGAGTGTTAATACGATCTCTGATTGGGCTAGGACTTGCCATGCGTAAATTATACTAAATTAACGCTTTTTTGTCAATATACCGTTAATTTGGAGTGAAAATGGCCTCCATTAACGGTTTTATCAACATAACCGTGAAATATTACTTAAAAACATAGATTTTCACGGTTTTGACCTATACCTCATCACTACTTGTTTTATTCTCGAACCAGAATACCCATCAGATTGCTACAGGAATAAATGGTTCGTAGAAGAACTCTCCGCAGGATACTTCGTCAGTTTTACTGTGGAGTAGTTCATTGTTCCAGATCAATTTTAGCATTTCACTTTCGTTCAATACAAGCACTTCGGCCCTTCGGTTCACAAGGTTCACTCAGGATTATAACTGGTTCTGCTTCAATTCCGTTCAATCCAGGTGGACGCCTGTAGCTTCCTCAGACGTCCTCTGGGGAAGCTAATTTTAAACATCTCATCTTAAAACCCACACAAAATCATGCCTATCTTAAGGATTTTTTGTTTTTTAGTTTTGGTAAAAAATTTTTACCTGTAACTACACTTTGCCCAATTCTTTCTTCCAAAGCAACTCTTGCATCCTTGGCTATTTTTCCACCCTTTTTAGCTGGAATTTTGTTTTCTTCTAAACCTTTTGTTTTATCTGTTTCAGCAATTCTTCTGGTAGAAAGTTCTGCCAGTGCTGTAAAAATTAATTCTTCCTCACTCATATGATCCCGTAAATTTTGTGTTTTTAAGCTTTTCAAATTTTTATGATCTTTTACTGATAAATCACTCCATTCTTGATGAATAATATTTGTTAAAATCGCAAATTCCTCTCCCTTTTTAACTTCATGTTCACTCCAATAATCCGTTAATTTATTTCTGGTTTCCTGTCCCATCATTCTTTGCTGAATCCATTTTTGACTTCTACCCATTTTCTGCCAATATTCTCTTGAACGATTCAAGGATTTTTCCGGATCAGTCATTTCCTGTATTCTTTCGTAACCAACTCTAGCAAGCCATCTTTTGAAAGGTTCCGCCTTGGGGCTTGGAATTGATTGAATAATGCGAAATAATTGCTCAAGATTTCCAGCAAGCGTTTTTCTTTTTTTGCCTGTTTCTGTAATCATTTCTACCTGGGGACAATTTGTCCCTATGTATAATCCAAGATCTTTGTCTCTTTTACGAAGTTTTTTTAGATAATCAGTAGGGTTTATTGAATCTGTTAAAGCTCCACATACATCTATAATTGAAAAATACCATATCTCATTTTTTTCATCATAATGTCGGCGAATTTTAAAATTTTCGAATATCGCCAATGAGTTTTGATAATTTTTTTGCATATTAATTATACTTTAATCCATAACTTACCCGAAATCAATACCGAAATTATACCCACATAAAAGAATTCTTTGCTTAAATTCTGGTATAATTTACCCTATTATGGCAATTGAGAGAAGAGAGATATCTATTAAAAATGTTTTGGGATTTGTTGGAAATATTCCCCAACAATATTTAGGATGGGTTGCAAGCACTTATGAAATTAAAGATGAACGCATTGAATTTAAACAGTTGGCTCAGCAAATGCACATGGAAGCAGTAAAAGATATATTACAAGCTTCTTCTAATAATGAAATGCAAGAAAGATCTGCAAGATTGCGGCATGAATTGGAAAGTACTTTTATAAAAAACTTCGTTGAGGAACGGCCTCAGACTATTCAGGTTGGGATACTAAATATGTTAATAAAAGAAGGAGAAAATGCACAAAAGCAATTTCAAGAAACAAATAATGAAAATCACAGGCAAACTTTTGAAGCCTGTAATAGATTGGTACTGAAAATCAGAAATAATTTAAATAAATCCACTCTTGACTAAATTTTAAAAAAGTATTAAAACTCAATATATGGTAATGATTATATGGTAGAAATTAATGATTCCTCAGCTAAAAATCGACATACTATTTTCCTGCAGGAAGCTTCCTGTGATTTAGTGGGACAGGGTATAAAAGTTACTCAGAGTTGTATTGAAAATCTACAATTATTATCTCCTATACTCAGTTCTGATCTGGTCCACGGAAGAGTAAAACAACTTATTGACCCACATTACGTCCCCGACAGAGCTCTTTCTAAATGGAGAAGAAAAGAAGGTTGGGTTTCAAAAATGTTGATCGGAGCCAAAATCATGTCTGACCCGAAACAAACAGATATAAAATTAGGGGAGCAACTACATCCAATAAAACAATTTGAATCAGTCGAGGCAGCTTTGGGATTTTTTTATGCAACAGAAGAGAGATTAAGAGCTTTATTAGATATGAAAATTACGGAACAACTAAGTTTAAGAGGGCATGGTGTTTTTGCTTATACAGAAAGCAGAATACTTCGAACAGCACTTGTTAAAAATGTTTTTTTAACTAAACTTAAACAAACAACCACTCATCTGGATATATATTCCAATTAACAGATTAAGAAAGTAAAGCTCCACCATCAACCACAACCTGTGATCCTGTCATATATGAGGACATATCCGAAGCTAGAAAAAGTGCAACTTTGCCAATATCATCAGGATCACCCATTTTGTGCATGGGGATTTTTGCCATAAAAGCTTCCATCATTTTAGGATCAATTTTTCCCGCCCCTGCAGTTGCTTTTGCCACCCCCGGAGTATTAATCCCCCCCGGCGCTATGGCATTAACCCAAATTTGATGTTGGGCCAGTTCAATGGCAGAGTTTTTAGTAAAACCCCACAGTCCGTGTTTAGAAGCATCATAAGCAGCAAGCCCCATCATTGAGGGATGAATGGCATCAATTGAGGTAATATTAATAATCTTGCCCCCTTTTCCCTGAGCTATCATTTGTTCTGAACAATATTTGGTGGTTAAAAAAACACCCTCCAAATTAACTGCTAAAATTTTATCAAAATCAGAGAAAAGCATTTTGGAAACTAAAATATTTGGATAAATTCCGGCATTATTGACTAAAATATCTATAGATCCAAATTCTTTTACAGTTTGTTCTACTAAATTTTTTACATCAGTTTCAGAAGATACATCAGTTTTACAAGCTTTGACTTTATATCCTTTGGAAGTAAGATCTGACACAGTTTTATTGGAATCTTCCTCTGATAAATCAGCAATCATTACCGATGCCCCGGCTTCTGCCAGTCTTGCCGTAATTCCTAAACCAATCCCTACTGCGCCACCTGTAACAATTGCAGTTTTATCATTTAAATTAAGAAGATCATTATTTGAGATACTCATTGGTTTTACTATCTCAGGTTTTTTTCTAAAAAACAAGATACTCATTTGGAAGTGACGATAATTGCATGAGTTGGACAAGATTGTTCTGCCATTTTTAAATTATCAAAAGTTTCATTACTTCCTTCAATCACTGTGGATTTATTTTCAGCATCTAAAACAAAGGTGCTGGGACACAAAGATACGCAAACTCCATCACCGGTACAATTTTTTCTGATTATTTTAACCTTGGCATTGGCAACAATTACTTCTTTATCCTGATTATCCATAAGTAATATTGTTCGAGCATAAGCGAGAACTTCTCACTTCGTTCGAAGAATAAATATATAAGTTCTGCTATACATACTTTTTAAATAATTCTTCCATATTTCGATTAGTAGAACTTTCTATTAAAGGTTTTTCTTTAATTTGAATAATTGCTGATTCATAACTTGGTTTTTCTTCCTGATATAAAATCCCTAAAGGAATTTGTTTTAAGCCCCATTCTAAAGATTTAGCAAAAGCCTGAACTTTATTTTTTACATCATGATCAGGACCCAATTGATAACAATTTTCCCTAAAAAATTGATTGGTATAATCTTTGTTTAAAGTCGGACATGGTTGTAATACATCCACAACTGATAATCCATCGTGGGCATTGGCAGCAATTATAATTTCCTGTAATTTTGGCAAATCAGAAGCAAAAGCTCGGGCTACAAATGTGGCCCCTGAGGCAATGGCCAATGTGACCGGATGGATTGGATAATCCAAATTTCCCGATGGCGTAGATTTTGTTTTTTCACCAAGTGGGGTAGTCGGACAAGTTTGTCCGGTGGTTAAAGAAAAAAGGGCATTATTGTGCACAATAATTGTTAAGTTATGATTTCTTCTGCAGGCATGGATAAAATGGTTACCACCTTCTGCCAAACAATCACCATCTCCGGTAAAAACAAACACATTTAATTTATTATTTGCCAATTTTATTCCGGTTGCCACAGGAATTGCCCTACCGTGTAATCCTTCAACGGAGGTAATTTTAGTAAAATTTAAAATATGTCCATGACAACCAATCCCTGCTACCAAACAAGTATTGGTATTATCCCAATTTTGTGAAACTGCTGCATTTTTAAAAGCTCCCCAAAGTCCAAAGTTTCCACAACCCGGACACCAAGTTGATTTGCATTTAGTTGTTAAATCTTCTAATTTCATATTTGCCCCCCGTCATTGCGAGAACCCTGAGCGATAGTCGAAGGGGACGAAGCAATCTCTGTATTAAGATTGCCACGCTCTCCGCCAGCTGGCGGATCGCTCGCAATGACAATGCTTCTAATCTTATCTTCAATTTCTTCCGGAAATATTGGTCTGCCATCATACTTTAATATTTTATCCATAATTTCAATTCCGGTTTTTTCCCGGATTAAATCTGCAAGTTGCCCCAAAAAATTATTTTCAATATCTAAAATATATTTAGATTCTGCCAAAATATTTCTGACAGCATCAGCAGGAAAAGGATTTAACCAAGTTAAATATAAAAAATTAACATTGGGGAATTTTTTTAAAGATTCCAAAATTGCCCCTTTGGTTGAACCATTAGAAACAATTGTCAGATCAGCTTTTTGGGGCCCAAAAATTTGAGGATGTGGCATGTCGTTTTTTGCACAAGTTTGTAACTTACTCATTCTTTTTTTCATTTGTGAATTTCTGTTTTCAATTTCTTCTGAGGAAAATCCAATTTCATCATGTTCATCAGAATTAACAATAAAAAAATTTCCTTTTCCGGGAACACTTCTTTTCGATATTCCATCATCTGACAGTGCATATCTTTGATAATCCGGAATTGTTTCCAAAGATAATTTTCCTCTGTCAATTTGAGATGAAATTTCCAGAGGATGAAAGCTTTGATCATTTTCACAAATATTTTTATCTACCAATAAAATCACCGGAGTTTGATATTTATCAGCTAAGTTAAGTGCATCTTTTACTAAATCAAAAGCTTCTCTACTATCTCCCGCCGATAAGACAATTTTAGGAAAATCTCCATGACCTGCATGCAAAGCAAACTGCAAATCACCATTTTCTGACCAAGTAGGCATTCCGGTTGAAGGACCGGCTCTCATTCCTAAAATTACCACCACCGGTGTTTCAGTAATTCCGGCAAGTCCCAATCCTTCCGTCATTAAACAAAAACCACCACCCGAGGTGGCAGTTAATGCCCTTGCCCCTGCAACGGAAGCCCCAATTGCCATATTAATGGCAGAAATTTCATCTTCCGGTTGTTTATATATATATCCAAATTGTTCCTGATACAAAGCCAAGTTGTGCAATAAACCGGTAATCGGCGTCATTGGGTAAATTGAAGCAAATTGTAATCCTCCGGCAATTGCCCCGAGTGCCATACCGTCATTTCCATTGATAATCATTTTAGGTGCGATATTCTCTGCTTTTTTCAAAGTTTGTGTAATTTTATCAGCGTGGTTTTGTACTATAAAATCATATCCGGATTTGGCGGCTACTTTATTAACTTCAACTATTTCCGGCTTTACCGAAAAACTTTCTGTGATTAAATTTTTTAAAATTTCTAAATCTCCACCCAAAAGCCCGACAGTTGCTCCGAGTGCTACAGTATTTATTAATAATTCTCCGCCACCTGCCTCATTGGCTAGTTTTGAAAGTGGTGCTGAAATTACTTTTTCGCCTTGAAAGACTTCTCCATCACATAAAATTATTGCTTGGTCATGTAATTCATTTAGGTGTAGATCAATAGTTTCCTTATTTAAAGCAATTAATAAATCAGTTTTAATTGATGGTGCCAAGACTTCTTCCGGAGAAATTAAAATCTGCATCACATTGTGTCCGCCACGGATCAATGAAGGATATTCAGTGTAGGTATAAATATTTAATCCGGAACGGGTAGCAATTTTAGAAAGCATGAGCCCTGCCGATTTTATCCCCTGTCCTGCCGATCCACCGATTTTAATTGAATATTTTTCTGCCATAGTGATCATTATACTCTAATACTTTTCGATGTAAATCCTTTCTTTAAGACAGTTTTTTTCCAGTAAAATTGCAGTTGCATCAGCAATCATATTTTTATTTCCACAAAGATATGCCCCGATACCATTCGGTGCAGGGCAAGCAGACAAATCATTTTTTAGAAGTTCTGTTATATAACCCTTATATCCCTGATAACCCCATAAAGGCTCATGAATTGCTACTTTAAAATTAAAATTAGGATATTCATCTTTTAATTTTTGAAACACATCCTGCCAAAATAAATCTTTATTTGTTTCCAGTCCTAAATATAAAGTTATCGGTAATTTACAATTTTTTTCTTTTAAAGCAGATTCTATTTGACAACGTAAGGGGGCTACTCCGGAACCGGTTCCCAAAAATAATAATTGCTTACTTCCATCTTCTAAATTTAAAGTAAATTTTCCAAATGGACCAAGAAAAGAAATTTTATCTCCCACTTTTAGACTAGCAAAAAAATGGGATCCCAATCCCCCTGGTTTGATATCAACTAATAAGCTAAAATTTTTCTCTCCTTTATAGGTAGCAATTGAATAAGCATTAATTTTATTGTTGGCAACTTTGATAGTGATATATTGCCCCGGTAAAAATTTCAGAGGCTCATCCGGGGCAAATTCCAATAAATGATAAGTGCTAGCCAGAATTTGATGCCCCAGGACTTGAGCAATTTTAAATTGCTGTAAGATTGCAGATTTGCTTTCTCCAGAAGTCAAAACCACTTTACAATCTACAGCCCATGCATTATTTAAAGTTAAAATTAAAGGGTTAATTTCTATTTCAGAAATTTCTAATCCGCCAGCTGACGGATCTGCCAGTTTCCCCAATCTTAAAATTACATCATAAAGTTTATCTAAAGCCAAAGGTGACTCACCGCGAAATCCGGAAAGTAAAGGAAAAATTTTTGATTTTTCGACCAAATTTTTGGCCTGCTCTAAATCCATTGGCAAAAGATGTAAATTCCGATCACCTAAAAGTTCTGCCAAAGTTCCTCCCGCTCCAAAAAGTAGAACCGGACCAAAATTAGGATCTTTTTTTACTCCTAAAATTACTTCCACCCCATTTACAATTTGTTTTTGAATTTGAATATGAATATTTTTTTGTAGGTCTAAATCCAGATGAGAAATATTTCTTTCCATTTTATCCCAAGCACTTTCTAAATCATTATTATTATTAATTCCAGTGATCACTCCGCCAATATCTTTTTTATGTAGAAGTCCTGGTGAGGAAAGTTTTAAGACAACCGGATATCTATTCTGATCTGCAAAATTTTTGGCATCACCAAAAGATCCCACCCATAAGGTAGGAGGAGTATTTATACCTATACTGGAAATAATTTCATTTGATGCAAAATTATCCAGAGTTTTTTGTTGTAATTTTTTGGCATTTTCTAAAATTTCTTTTGCTTTACTAAAATCCAAATTTATTTCTGACTCTATAGATTTTTTTTCTAAATTTATTTGATTATTTTTCCATTGCCACATTTTCCCCAAAACATAAATTGCTCTTTCCGGAAAACGGAAAACAGGAATTTTCAAATCATCTAAAATTCTTTCTCCTTCAGCAATTTTTTTCCCTCCCAAAAAACTACAAAAAATCGGTTTTTGATATTTTTTGGATAAATCACCCAAATTATGAGCAGTAATTTCAATCTGCGTCATCATCTGAGGAGTTAAAATAACGATCAGTGCATTAATATTTTTTCCCTGCAAAATTATTTCTGCAGCTTTGGTAAATCTTTCCGCCAAGGCATCACCTAAAACATCCACCGGATTTAAAATACTGGCAGATCTGGGTAAAATTTCTAATAAATTTTTGGCAGTTTTTTCATCAAATTCTGCCAATTTTAAACCACTAGTAAATATAGCATCGGCCGAAATAACCGCCGGTCCTCCGGCGTTAGAAATAATAGCAACACTATTGCCATCAGGAATATTTTCCAAAGAAAATGCTTTGGATAAATCAAAAAAATCCTCCAAAGTTTCACATCTGATAACTCCTCCTTCTTTCAAAGCTTCTTCTAAAACCAGATCTTCCCCTGCCATGGCTCCTGTATGAGACTGCATAGCTATTTTTGCTGCCTTAGTTTTACCGGGTTTTAAAATGAAGATGGGATTTTTTAAAGAAATTTCTTTGGTAATTTTTAAAAAATTTTCTCCGTCAGAGATTGATTCCAAATAAAGTCCGATTGGCTCCAGTTTGGATAATCCTTCAATATTTTCCTGCTTATTTGATGGTAAATTTTTAAAATAATTCAGCACATCATTTTCATTTATTATGGTTTTATTTCCTAAAGTAACAAACTCCGAAAAACCTAAATCCACAAAATTACACCAATCAAAAATTGAGGCAGCAATTGCTCCTGATTGGGTAACAAATCTTAAATTTCCCATGTGATTTACCGGCTCCCCAAAAGTTGCATTGATGGGGGATAAATTATTAACAAAACCTAAACAATTTGGTCCCAAAAGATTTATTTCATATTTTTGAGCAATTTCCAAAAGTTTTTCTTCCAATTTTTTCCCCTCTTCTCCGCTTTCTTTAAAACCGGCAGCAATACACACTACATTTTCAATACCTTTTTCGCCAATCTGAGATAAAACTTCTAAATTTTTCAAAGCGGGCACGACAATAATAGCCAAATCAGGTACATCAGGAATATCAGTCACACTTTTAAAACATTGCAAATTTTGAATATTTGCAAAATTGGGATTAACCGGATAAATGGAACCGGAAAATTTGGAATCAATAATATTTTTTAAAATTATCGCTCCAACTTTTTTTGGGTCAGACGATGCTCCAATTATTGCAACAGATTTAGGATTAAACAAGGCAGAAAGATCTCTCATTTAAGGTTTTTTAATTTCTTTGGAAATAATTTTTCCGGTTTTGTCCATTTGATAAATATAAATTTCACCGACTGCTATTTCTAAATTGGGAATTTCACTATCTGAAATATTTTCTAGAAATTTAACCAAGGCCCGGAGAGAATTTCCATGAGCCACAACCAAAACATTTTTTTCTTTTTCAATTTCCGGCAAAATATTTTGTTCATAATATGGCACTACTCTTTCATAAACATCTTTCAAAGTTTCTCCATTTGGAACAGGGCAGTCCCAACTTCTTCTCCATTTTTGATATTGTTCTTCTCCATATTCTTTTTCTACATCTTGCTTATTTTTACCGGTTAAATCACCATAATCCCGTTCATTTAAAGCCGGATTTTCTATTACTGGTAAGTCTCCTCTAATAATAGTTTTTTTTATTTCAGTTAAAGTTTGTTGAGCTCTTCTTAAACTTGAGGTAAAAGATATATCAAAATTAATGTTTTTTAAAATCTCGCCATTTTGTTTTGCAACCTGATATCCTTTTTCATCCAAACTAATATCAGTCAAACCTGTCCAGGCATTTACTGCATTCCAAGTTGATTCTCCGTGTCTGACTAAAACTAGATAACTCATAGAATTAAGCAACAAGAATTAAGAATTAAGAATTAAGCTTTATTCATTATTCTTTATTCTTGATTCAATCTCCTCCAATCTTTGATATTTTACTAACCTTTCTTTTTGCAATGGACAACCGGATTTTAATCCATCTGCGGAAACACCAACTGCTAAATCTGCAATAAATGTATCCATAGTTTCTCCAGACCGGTGTGACACAATAATTTTCCATCCGTAGTTTTTTGCTAAATTTACAGCCTGCAAGGTTTCTGATACAGAACCAATTTGATTAGGTTTTATAATTACTCCATTTATAGCATTTTTTTCATAGGCTCTTTTAATACTTTTAACATTAGTGGTAGTTAGATCATCACCAATAATCCAAATTTTTTCTCCCAACTCTTTGGTAATTTTCGTAAATCCTTCCCAATTATCTTCCGCAAAAGGATCTTCAATAGACAAGAGTTTGTAGTTCTGAGTTAGGAGTTGGTAGTAAGAAAGTAGTTCATCTGAACTCATTATTTTTCCTCCAACATCATATTTTCCATCCTGATAAAAAGTTGAAGCCGCCACATCCATTGCGAGGCGAGATCCGCCAATGGCGGACGAGGCCTCTGAAAGGATTTCCAATCCTATTTTTGGATCATTTTCCGGGACTTCATATCCTCCTTCATCTCCCTGTCTTAGATTTCCATATTTTTTTGTGATTATATCTTCTAAATTTTTAATTACCACCATTACTTCTTCTAAATTCTTTTTAGGAGAATTATTTTCCGGAACAAAAATATATTCTTGGAAAGGTAATGAATTTTTAGAATGCAGACCACCATTAATGACATTAAAAAAGCATCGGGGTGCTACAGGAACAGAATCTGACAACTTTGCTATTAATTCATAAATTTCCATATTCCCTTTTTTGGCCAATAATTTTGTAAAAGCAATACTTAACACAAGAATTAAATTTGCTCCAAGTCTGGATTTGTCCGGAGTTCCATCCAAAGTAATTAATAAATTATCAAATTGATCTAAAGTTGCAAACTCATGCCCCTTTAATTGTGATTTTATCCAATCAATTTTAGCCAAGGCTTTCTCGGGATCAATACTTAAAGCTTCTCCTTTTCCAGTGCTTTTACCTGAAGGCACAGAAGATATTACAGAAATTCCTTCCGATTCCATCTCCGCTTCGAGTGTTGACTTACCACGGGAATCTGAAATTATTTTTAGATGAAGATTATCAACTTGCATTTTTCATTTTTCAACTTTGGCAATTTCTATAATTGTTTTAATCACACTATCCGGATTTAAAGACATACTTTCAATTCCTGATTTTACCAGAAATTTAGCAAATTCAGGATAGTCAGATGGTGCTTGTCCGCAGATACCAATATATTTATCTTTGGCTTTACATTTTTTTATTACTTCCGCAATTAATATTTTTACTGCCTCATCATTTTCATTACTAATACTTCTAATCTTTTCATTGCCATCACGGTCAATCCCCAAAGTAAGTTGAGTTAGATCATTACTGCCAATACTCATCCCATCAAAAACTTTTAAAAACTCATCAGCCAAAATTATATTAGAAGGAATCTCGCACATTACATAGACACAGAAATCAGAGGATTGTTTTAAACCATTTTCTTCCATAATTTTAATAACTTTTTTACCCTCTTCAACAGTCCTACAAAATGGAATCATTGCCATCACATTAGTAAGTCCCATTTCTTCCCTGATTTTTTTCATCGCTTTAATTTCTAAAATAAATGCGGGAGCAAAATCAGAATTATAATAACGTGATGCTCCCCGCCATCCAATCATTGGATTTTCTTCTGTTGGTTCATAAAGTTCTCCTCCAATTAAGGTTCTATATTCATTAGTTTTAAAATCAGAAAATCTGACAATAACCGGTTTTGGATAAAAAGCTGTTCCAATTTTAGCAATACCATATGATAATTTATCAATGTAATATTGTTCCTTATTTAAGTATCCAAAAGTTTTTTGATCAACTTCTCTTTTTATACCATTAGGCAATTTATGATAATTGAGACAAGCCAACGGATGAATGCCAATATCTCCGGCAATAATAAATTCCTCACGGGCAAGTCCTACTCCATCATTTGGTAAAAATGATTTTTCAAATGCAGTTGAAGGTGTGGCAATATTCATCATTATTCTAGTTTTAATTTTGGGTAATTTTTTTGTATCATGTTCAATTGTTTTAAATTTTAAAATCCCAGCAAAAACTATTCCATTATCACCGGTAGTATCAACGGTAATTTTTTCTCCCGTTTTAATTTTTTCTGTGGCGGTCTCACACCCTACGATACAGGGAATTCCTAGTTCTCTCGATACTATTGCCGCATGCGAAGTTCTCCCGCCCTTATCTGTCACAATAGCAGAGGCAATTTTCATAATTGGTTCCCAGTCAGGATCTGTCATTTCTGTCACTAAAATTTGTCCACTTTTAAAATCTTTTATTTCTGAAGTTTTTAAAATTACATGAGCTTCACCTGTAGCAATTTTGCTTCCCACAGAAGATCCTCTGATAATTTCTTTTCCGGATTGTTCCCTTTCGTATTCCAAAACTTTGGAAAAATCTCTTGAAGATTGAACAGTTTCCGGCCGGGCTTGAATCATAAATAATTTCCCGGAATCACCATCTTTGGCCCATTCTGTATCCATTGGTGTCCATTTTTTATGTTTTTCACTGTAATGTTTTTCAATCTCGACTCCCCATTTGGCAAGTATTAAAATTTCAGCATTTGATAAACAAAAATCTTCCCGTTCTGTTTGAGAAGTAGCAACAATTTTGGTTGGAGTATTTTGTCCATAAATCATTTTTTGATTTTTCACTCCTAATCTTTTATCAATAATTGGAATTAATTTTTCATTTTTTAAACCTTCTTTAAAAACTAAAAATTCATCTGGAGTCACTTGTCCTTGTACAATCATCTCCCCCAATCCCCAGGAACCATTAATTAAAACAATCCCCGGAAAACCTGATTCGGTATCCAAAGTAAACATTACTCCGGAACAACTTTTATCAGACCTAATCATTTTTTCTACCCCAACCGACAAAAAAACTTTTAGATGATCAAAACCATTATTGATACGGTATGCAATACCCCGGTCAGTAAACAATGATGCCATACAAATCCGCACAGCCTTTAAAATTTCATCACAGCCTTTAATATGTAAATATGTTTCATGGGCTCCGGCAAAGGAGGCTCCCGGCAAATCCTCAGCTGTGGCTGAGGAACGAACAGCATACGAGGAATCTTTACCAAACTTTTTTTCAGCAATTTTGTGCGCCTCCAAAATTGCTATTTTTAAATCATCAGGAAACTGTGTTTTTTCCATTTTTTCCCGGATATTTTTGGCTTTACGGGAAAGTTCGGATAGATTTTTCTCGGATATATTCTCTAATTCCTTTTTGATAAATAGATCCAGACCAGTTTCTTTTAAAAAATACTGATAAGCAGAGGCAGTCACCACATATCCACCGGGAATATTGACCCCTTTTGGTCCTAATTTTTGA
>JAUSHL010000023.1 GCA_030648645.1 Candidatus Daviesbacteria bacterium | reverse complement strand
AAACTTTTACCGGCAATTGGCATGCAGGAATCGAACCTTTGTCTAAAAACTCCAGCTGGCTCAAATAACTGCTGGGGCTTTGGTATATATGGGGGGACAGTCAAAACATTTGCAAATTACGAAGAAGCAATAGACACGGTAACGAGAGGCCTGGCTCAAAACTATATTGCGCGCGGTCTGGATACACCGGAAGAGATAATGAAGGTATATACCCCCAGCAACACTGGAGCCTGGGCAGCCTCGGTAACTCACTTCATGGAACAGCTGCAGTAGCCCATAGTCAGTACTTGACAAACCCTATAGTTTAGTATATAATTTCCCCAGATCCTAAGGTACGTCATTCTTTCCAATGCGTACGTTAGGATTTTTTTATGGGCCAAACCCTCGGCCTATATCCATGAAAAAGTTAATCTTTATAGTTATCCTATTGTTAATAATTTTGCAGACAAGAACGACCGCATATGCTGCGGAGAAGGCAGCCGGAGCCTCTGCGGTTTTAGCCAGTATTCAGGCAGAAAAATTACCGGATAACCGTGCCCAAAATCTTAAAAAGATCCTTACGTCTTATAACAGTCCTATGGCTGACAATGCAGATGATTTTGTAAGAATTGCAGACAAGTACAATCTTGACTGGAAGCTGGTTGCCGCAATTGCAGGCGTTGAATCTTACTTTGGACAACATGTTCCTTATAACTCCTATAATGCCTGGGGATGGGGAGTTTATGGTACACAAGCCATTTACTTTGATTCTTGGAGAGACGGAATTTTTACAGTTTCCGAAGGACTTCGAAAAAACTATCTAAACAAAGGATTAAACGATCCTTATGCTATTAATAAGGTTTATGCTGCCTCACCAACTTGGGGATCTCATGTTAGTTTCTTTTTAAATGAGATAGCCAAATTTCAAAAAGATTATGAAACCAATACCACTCTAAGTTATACTAATAAATTCCTTGCTCCGGTTGCAGGTACATCTGCTAATTTAGCTTTCAAATTAACTTCCATCGACAACTAAGCTTCAAATTGCTACAATTCTTTATAGAAGAATTTTATGTCAATTAAATTAATTGCTGCTATTTTATTGGGTAAAATCATTTTCTATATCACACAAATTCTAAAAATTGGAGGAGGTTCAGCTGCTCCCGGATATTATGCTTTAAAAATTTATCCCAATTTAGTTAAGGATTTAGCATCCAAAATTCCTCAGACAATTATTATCACAGGCACAAATGGTAAAACAACCACTGCCAGAATGATAGCTCAAGTGGCCATTGCACATGGCCTAAAAATTATCAGGAATTCCACAGGTTCAAATCTTGAGCGTGGCATCGCCTCTACACTAATTGCTAACTGTAACCTGTTCCCTAGAACCTGTAACCTAGACTTAGCCATCTGGGAATTGGATGAAGCTGCTTTTAATAATGTAGCCTTAAAACTAAATCCAAATATGATTGTTTTTTTGAATGCTTTTAGAGATCAATTGGATAGGTATGGAGAAGTAGATTCGGTAATTTCCAAATGGTGTCAAACTTTAACTAAAATTGATCATAAAACAGAAATTTTAATCAATGGGGATGATCATAATCTATTGGAATTAAAAAAATGTTTTAAAGGGAAAATCCGGATTTTTGGTGTTAAAGATTGCAAAATTTCCGGAGAAAAAATAATTCACCAAAAAGAAAATGAAAAATTAAATTTTGAGGCTACCAATATCCAACCTCGGGGGTTGGATAAAATAGAATTCAAGATTAATTCTGAAAGTTTTTCTCTACCAGTTCCGGGGATCTACAACGTTTATAATTTTTTAGCATCATATGCTGTAGCAGATTATTTACAAATCCCAGAATCTACTATGAAAACAGCTTTACAAAATTTCTCACCGGCTTTTGGTAGAGTAGAAAAGTTCGAATTCGGTTGCATTTTTCTGATCAAAAATCCGGCAGGAGCAACTCAGGTTTTACAAACCGTGGCTCCGGAAATAAAATCTCAGGATAGATTGCTATTGGCTTTAAATGATAATTTTGCTGACGGAACCGACGTTTCCTGGATCTGGGATGTAAATTTTGAAATTCTGCATTTAAAGCCACCTGTCATCCCGCACTTAATGCGGGATCCAGAACACAATAAACTAGATTCCCGCTTTCGCGGGAATGACATAATAGTTTCTGGCACTCGTGCTCAAGATCTCGCTTTGAGACTCAAATATGCTGGTTTTGATTCTAATTCAATTATTGTCGAAAACATTCTGGAAAAGGCCTTTAAAGAAGCTCAAACAGGCTTAAAAGGCTCCCTTTTCATCTTACCAACCTATACAGCTCTTCTTGAATTACAAAGCATTTTAACAAAGCAAGGATTAAAAAATAATTATTGGGAGGAAAATAAGTAAGTTCTCGCTAATCACTCGAACAATAATATTCTTCGAGGAACAAGGTGACGAGAAGTTACTCTAGAAATATGAAAATAATAATAGGTTATTTATATCCGGATTTAATGAATATTTATGGTGATACAGGAAATATTATTGCATTGCAAAAAAGAGCCCAGTGGAGAGGAATTGAAGTCGATGTCATCAATATTTCCCTAGGTGCCAAGCTAGACCACCCCCCAGGTGGGATAGCAGTAGATATTTTCTTTTTTGGTGGAGGACAAGATCAGGCACAAGAGCTCGTGGCTTCCGACCTTGTTTCTAGTGGTAAGGGAAAAATTATTAAATCAGAAGTAGAGAGGGGAGTCCCATTATTAGCAATTTGTGGAGGCTATCAACTTTTAGGGGCATATTATCAACCACACAATAAACCGAAATTACATGGAGTAGGATTATTTCCAGCTTACACAATTGCCAGTCATGATCGCATGATTGGAAATATTGTAGTTAAGTCGTCAGTCGTCAGTCGTCAGTCGTCAGAAAGTCTGAAAGCTGACAGCGAAGCGATACTGAAGACTGATGACTATTTAGTTGGATTTGAAAACCATTCAGGGAAAACTTATTTGAAAAATGAGGCAACATCACTTGGAAAAGTTATTAAAGGTTTTGGCAATAATGGAGAAGATCAGACTGAAGGTTGTATTTACAAAAATGCCATTGGGACTTATATGCACGGATCACTTTTACCTAAAAATCCAAAACTTGTTGATTGGCTTTTACAAAAAGCTCTGGAAGTAAAATATGGCAAAGAGATTAAACTTGAACCTCTTGACGATACTTTGGAAAATCAAGCTCACAAGGCAGTAATTTCCAAAATTTGTTAAAATACACTCATGCCCGGGTGGTGAAATGGTATACACGATAGGTTTAGGACCTATTACTCGTAAGAGCGTGGAGGTTCAACTCCTCTCCCGGGCACATAGTCTCGAGTAGGCAGGGCAACACGCAGTGCCACCCTAAAAATCAAGGGGACGTTGTTGAACCAGGTAATTTAGAGGCTATGGTTGAGGCAATTAGACGGATTGATGAAATTGACCGACATATAGTCAATTGTTAGTTCATATCAACTACTAATCCACCCCAGGTAAAATTTTTAGCTCCTAAACCTTCTCCTGTTTGGCAGTTAAAATATTCTCTAAAACCTGATTTTTCTATCAATCGTATGGAAGAATTTTTAATATCTTTGGCAACATCTGTAAATCCATAATTTAATAAACCTTTGTAAATAAACCAATTAGCGCCTATCCAGGTAGGACCTCGCCAGAAAAAATCAGAAAAAGAACGCTCTTTTAAGGAAACTGTTGGTATAGGGTATTTAGTCCAAAATTCTTTAGAGTTAAGCAGATGTTTTTCTACTAATATTTCTGCTTCTTTGTGGGTTAAGATGTTGGCAAAAAGGGGAGTAAAAATAGCCCAGGTTTTAATTTTAATTTTTTTGTAGTCCTCACCATAAGTTGACCAAAATAAACCATCTTCCAGCATTAAGTCTCTCATGGCCCAAATAATATGTTCACTTTGTTTTACGAAATAATTAGCATCATCATCAAAATCCAATTTTTTAGCTATATCGGCAAGTATTTTTAAATTTTCTGCCATAATAGAATTAAAAGGTACATCTTTGACCCAAAAAAGGTTTCTCATACAAAAAGGAGCATCAAATTTACAATCAATATTTTTTTTAACCAATTCAAACCTTTTATTTAAGTTGGTTTTAAAAGAATGTTTAGATTTTAATCCCAAAAGAGCATCAAAGCGGGGAGAATCATCTTCTCCTGATTCATCAGGGTTTAAAATTCCAATTAAGTGTTTATCATGAGGGTCTCTTTCATTAAGTAGGTACCGGTAAAAGTGGTATAGATTTGGATAGATTTTTTCTAAAAACTTAATATCTTTGTCTTTTTTAAAGATTTCCCAAACTGCGTAGGCTACAATTGGAGGTTGGGTGATGGAACTGGTACCGTTTTGTCCCCAAAACTTAGAATTTTTTTGATTATTAGGATTCCAAAAAATCATATGAGGGATTAAACCATTGGTAAATTGTTTGGATAAAAGAGACAAAATTTCTTTTTTGGCATCTTCGGTATTGGAATGGCTAAGAATAATTGCGTGAAAGCACGAATCCCAGAGCCATTGATGTGGATAAGTGGTTGGGGAAGGAACAGTGTACTGAAAGTCTCCTTTATGCCGCCGATTTTCTAAAAATAATTGATGGCAGGCGATTTGTAAGTTCATTTATAATTTAGTATATACTATTTTACAAAGCAATTTTCATGGCATTTGTATTATAACTAAAAAAAATCTAAAGGGATGGAATTTTAATAATTTACAAACCAAAGACTTGGATAGAGTCAGAAGGATATTTTTAATCTCAGCCTAAATTCCGTCCTCGGCACTTTTAATCAGGTTCATTGACATCTGTCTTAAAAGTGCTACACTGTGAGGCGTAAGAGAACTAGCTCATCTGTCCGAAAGGATAAAATGCTGGATCCAAAAAATAGTACCCAAATTTCGAATAAAGGGGAAACAAATACTCGACCAACGCCGATAGGAGGACCATTCGGCTTTTTTGAAGAAAAAGAACCAGAATTAGGATCCATTGTAAAAAATTGCCTATCAGCAATTGGAAAAATTGAATTTCATCTTGATTCAAAACTACCCACACAGGTTACCTCCACTTTATTTGAAGCCGGAAAATGGACAACTATAGCAGTCGGAGAAGGTATTAAAGAAGTTGGCGGAAGTCTAAAAAGCTTGGCAAAAGAAGTCTTTGTTTCAGAGAAACCTAAAACACAGCCAAAACCGGAAGAGAAGAAAAAAATGGAAGATGGTTTAGCTTTAAGACAAGCTCTGGAAGTAATAGAAAATGCCCGAATATCAAGCGCTCAGCAAGAAATGCACAAATCTGACAGTGAAGCAGAAAGATTACTTGGTAGAAGAATTTCTGTAGAAGAGGCAAATCAAAAATTAAAAAGAAATACTTCCTTTACTGGAGGAAGTAGATATAAGTTGTCTCTTCATGAATTAGTAGAGATTAGAGCAACTGAAACTGATGAAACAAAAATAGCCAAAAAAACAGAATCTCCCATCCAAGTTGGAAAAACAAAAACAGGTTTCTCTATGGGTAAGGATGAAATGCTTAAAGGTGGAGAAAATTTCGGTCATTTCTCTAAAGCTACTGGTTAATATTGTGGGCAGTATAGGATTCGAACCTATGACCTTTTCTACGTCAAAGAAACGCTCTACCAACTGAGCTAACTGCCCTTCACTTCGTTCAGGGCAGTTGCGATAGTTCCGACCAGCGTGTAACTATCTAATACCGCCCAAAATTCAAACTAATATTAACATCTCTTGACATCAACCTCAAGTTCTGAGCATTATAGAAGTAATGACACCGCAAATTGAAGAACATTTATCCGCAAATATGATTTTAAGTAAAAAACATCTAATGATAAATAATTTTTTTGGAGGATTGGCTTGGGGGGTTGGGTCAGTAATTGGAGCCACAGTGGTGGTAACAGTTGTGGGATATATTTTAAAAGGTTTGGGAGTTTTTTCTGCCCTTGGTCAATTTTTCCAACAATTTACAGTACAACCATAACTTTACAAATAAGACCTGGAGGAAGTAAAATCAAGCCACATCTATGGCACAAAATAATTTAGAAAACTTACGACACAGTGCAGCTCATCTCTTGGCTGCTGCTGTTATAAAACTTTACCCTAAAGCAAAACCTACTATTGGTCCGGTAATTGAAAATGGTTTCTATTATGATTTTGATTTTTCAGAATCTATTTCTGAAGAAGATTTACCTAAAATTGAAAAAGAAATGGCAGAAATCGTTAAAAGCTGGAATGATGTTGAGAAAAAAGAAATATCACTAGAAGAGGCAAAAAAAATCTTTGCTGATAATCCTTATAAATTAGAACTTATTGAGGAACTAGCCACACAGGGGGACGCCCTACGTGCGTATAAAACCGGAGAATTTGAAGATCTTTGTAAAGGTGGACATGTAGAAAATCCCGCTAAAGAAATTAAAGCCTTCAAATTACTTTCAATAGCTGGAGCTTACTGGAGAGGGAGCGAAAAAAATAAAATGCTCACTAGAATTTATGGAACTTGTTTCCCAACCCAAAAAGAATTAGATGATTATTTAAATATGCTAGAAGAGGCCAAGAAGAGAGATCATAAAAAATTGGGTCCACAACTTGGCATTTTTATGTTTCATCAAACATCCCCCGGTATGCCATATTGGCTTCCAAAAGGCACCATAATTATTAATGAATTAGTTAAATTTTGGCGGGAAGAACACGAAAAACGTGGATATCAGGAAATTAAATCACCATTGATGAATAAAAAAGAACTTTATGTGACTTCCGGTCATTGGGAACATTACAAAGAAAATATGTTTATAGCTAAAACAGAAGAGGGAGAAGAATATGGAGTAAAACCAATGAACTGTCCAAATGCAATGGTGGTTTACGATTCCAATTTACACTCTTATAAAGATCTTCCTCTTAGATTAAGTGATACAGATACTTTACATCGTTATGAAAGATCAGGAACCTTAAATGGTTTGCTCAGAGTTAGAGAATTTAGCCAAGATGATGCCCATATTTTTGTAAAAGAAGATCAGATTAAAGAAGAATACTTAAATATTTTTGAAATAGTGGAAAAGTTCTATTCCATTTTTAATCTAAAATATTCATTTAGGTTAGGTACCAGACCAGAAAAATCCATGGGTGATATAGAAACTTGGAATAAAGCAGAAGAAATATTAAAAAATATCTTAAAAGAAAGTGGGAAAGAACACTTTATTCTCGAAGGGGACGGAGCATTCTACGGACCTAAAATTGATATTTTAATGAAAGATGCTTTGGGAAGAGAATGGCAGATGGGAACGATCCAATTAGATTTCCAGATTCCAAAAAACTTTGGGTTGGAATATACAGATGCAGATGGTAAGAAAAAAATGCCAATTGTAATCCACAGAGTAATTTATGGATCATTAGAAAGATTTGTAGGAATACTAATTGAGCATTTTGGTGGAGCGTTTCCGACTTGGCTATCCCCAGTTCAGGTACAAATTGTACCCATTACTGATAGAAATAATGAATATGGACAAAATGTACTCGAACACTTAAAGTCCTCAAATATTAGAGCAGAAATGGATGATCGGGGAGAAAAAATGCAGGGAAAAATTAGAGATGCTCAATTGCAAAAAATTCCATATATGTTAATAATTGGTGACAGAGAAGAAAAAGAAAATAAAGTTGCTGTCAGAACCCGCGATGGAAAAGATTTAGGAGCTATCTCCTTGGAAGAGTTTACTAAAAAAATTAGAGATGAGATTGCGCAACGCTCCTAAATATGCTAAAATTTCAACAGATGTTTTTTAGGGAGGAAATTTAATAGCTAAATATTTTAGAGTTAATGATAGAATTCAAGCTCGGGAGCTTCGAGTAATCGATGCCAATGGAGAACAACTTGGAGTTCTAAACCGGGATGAAGCTTTAAAAAAAGCTTATGCTCAGGATTTGGATTTGGTGGAAGTAGCACCAAATATTAATCCACCTGTTGCAAAAATTGTTGATTTTGAAAAATTTAGATATCAAGAAGAAAAGAAAGAGCAAGCTGCCAGAAAACATTCAAAAGATGTTGAGTTGAAAGAAATATGGCTTTCACCAAGAATTGCTCAACATGATTTAGAGACAAGACTTAAAAAAGCTGATAACTTTTTAAAAAGGGGTGACAAAGTAAAATTAACTATTAAATTTAAAGGCAGAGAGATGGCTCATCCGGAAACAGGTCATCAGGTAGTAAATAAAGTACTCGACTACTTTGGAGACAGAATAACAATCGAGAGAGAAACGAAGTTTGAAGGAAGAAATTTGACAACAATAGTCGGACCTAGAAAATAAAAAGATAACATAATTTTAAATTTTTAATTTTAAATTTTAAAATTGGTTTAAAATTTGAATTTTGGATTTTAAAATTATAAATATATGCCAAAAATAAAAACAAAAAAAGCATTGCTAAAAAGAATAAAAATTACCAGAGGTGGTAAACTTTTCCGTTCTCATCAAAACCGTACCGGACATTTACGAAGAAATAAAAGCAAAGAAGCTTTAAGACGATACCATAAACCAGTAGCTGTACATAAATCTCTAGAAAAAAATATTAGAAGAATGCTAGGTATTTAAAATGGGAGCAAATACTAAAAACTTTAGACAATCAAAAAGATCATTGTCTGGGTCACAGGGAGCCCAAAATTATGCCAAGATTAACAGAATGGGGTCTTGGTATGGTAAAATAAGCAACTTGGTAACAAGAAGAGGAAAAGGAGGAGTAAGCGTCTAGCTTCTAGTCACTAGCGTCTAGTTAATAAAACTAAACGCTAAATGCTAATTTACTAAACGCTAAAACAAAATGGCAAGAGTTAAAAGAGGTACAACCTCAAGAAGCAGACATAATAAATTACAAAAGCTAAATAAAGGCTACCAATTTGGTAGAAGTAAGTTAGTGAGACAAGCCAAAGAAGCAGCACTTCACGCTGGCCAATATGCTTTTGCCGGAAGAAGACAAAGAAGAAGAGATATGAGAAAACTTTGGATTATCCAAACAAATATTGCTTTGGAAAATGAAGGACTTTCTTATTCCAAATTCATGGGAGTTTTAAAAACAAAAAATATTTTATTGAATAGAAAAATGTTGGCAGAATTGGCAATCAATGATATGGAAGTTTTCAAAACAGTTGTCTCCGAAGCCACACAATAAACTTTTTAATCCAAAACCATAATTAATAACCATGAGTAGGCTGAGATACATCAGTAACACTTCCATACATTTACGGTGGTTCTAAAGTATTGAAGAATTTTAAAAATATATTTGGAAACAACTTGTGATAAAATCAAAAGACTATGGAAGAAAAATTAAAAACTATCCAAAAACAATATTTAAAAAAGATTGAGCAAGCTGAAAGTTTAAAAGAACTTGATGAGATTTTTTTGGCTTTATTTGGTAAAAATGGAGAAATAACGGGAGCTCCAAAAGAATTTCCTAAATTAGAAAAAGAGAACTTGCAAAAAATTGGACCCTTATTTAATTCTACAAAGCAGAATTTAGAGGAAGCTATAGAAAAAAGAAGAGAAGAAGTTAGGGAAGAAAAATATAAAAATTTAGTTGATGAAAAAACTGATCTTTCTGCAGTAGAAATCAAAAAAAGACAAGGACATCTTCATCCTACAACTCAATTCATTCAGGAAACTGTAGAATTATTTAAAAAAATTGGCTTTCAACAATTTGATGCACCACAAATTGATTCTGATTTTTATAATTTTGAAGCTTTGAATATCCCCCAAGAGCATCCAGCACGTGATCTCTGGGACACAATTTACATAGATCAAAAACAAGAATCCAGTAAACAAAAACTGCTTTTGCGAACCCATACCTCAAATTCTCAGATTAGAATCATGGAAAAATATAAACCTCCTTTTCGGATGATGAGTTTGGGAAGATGCTTCCGATACGAAAACATCGATGCCAGACACGAACACACTTTTGAACAATTTGAACTAATTTATGTGGATAAGGGTTTGAGTATGGCAAACTTACTATATCTTTCTGAATATTTCTTAAAAGCAATCGTGGGAAAAAATATCAAAGCCAGATTGAGACCAAAATATTACCCATTTGTAGAACCAGGCGTTGGAATTGATGCAATGTGCATGTTTTGTAATGGAGAGGCGCATTTACAAGATGGAAAGGAATGTAAAGTCTGCAGTGGAACAGGTTGGCTGGAAATTGGAGGAGCTGGCATGATACATCCTCAAGTGCTCAAAAACGGCAATGTTGATCCTAATATATATTCTGGAATTGCCTGGGGTCCCGGAGTTGGAAGAATGATGATGTTAAAACATGGAATCAGTGATATTAGATTATTTTTGAGTGGAGATTTAAGATTTTTGGAGAAATTTTAGTGTCATTGCGAGAAGCGAAGCGATCCCGATTACAATCGAGGATTCTCGACGAATGAAATTCGTCGGAACGAAGCAACCTTATTCGAGATTGCCGCGCTCACTATGTTCGCTCGCAATGACAGGATAAAAATATGAAAGTAAGCAAAAATTGGTTAAAAGAATTAGTCGATTTAAAAGTGTCTTTTACAGAGGTAGAACGCCTATTGCCTCTTCGCACTATTGGAACTAAAGAAATTACAGATGATTTTATTGAATTGGATATGAAAGGTTATAACAGAGCTGACCTTTTATCCATGCGTGGTGTGGCTCTAGAAATTGCTGCGATTACAGATTCTTCTGTAACTTTTAAAGAAGCTAATAAATTTATTTGGGAAGATTCAATCTTGCCAAAAACCATAATTGAGGTTGAAGATAAAAAAGATATTCCTGTTTATTGTATTGCTAAAATTGAAGGACTAAAAGTTGAAAAATCTTCCAAAGAATGGGTTGAAAAATTAGAAGCCTCTGGTGTGAGATCAATTGATTGCATTACTGATGTTACCAATTTAGTAATGTTGGAATATGGTCAACCAATGCATGCCTTTGATGCAAAAATTGTAGCAGATGAAACCTTAATTGCCCGTCATGCAAAAGATGGAGAAGAGCTAACAACTCTGGATGAAAAAACAAGAAAACTCGTGACAAGTGATTTGGTAATTACAGATCCTAAAAAAGTTTTAGGAATTGCTGGTGTAATGGGTGGGAAAAATAGTGAAATTTCAGAAAAAACAGTAGATATTCTATTTGAAGCAGCAATTTTTGACCCAATTACTATTCGTAAAACCGTCACTAGATTAGGATTGCAATCAGAAGCTTCTAAAAGATTTCAGCATGGTTTAACTAAAAAAAGATGTTTGCAAGCCTTGGATTCTGCAATAAAAATGTATGCAAGTTTGGGTGGTAAATTAACAGCTATTTCCATTGTTGGTGATTTGGAAGATACAGAAAAAACTATCACTTTAAGAAAATCACAAATGGATTCTTTAATTGGCATAGAAATGAAAGAAGAAGATGTTGAAAATTATCTCCAGAAACTAAACTTCAAAATCATACGCACGCAGGCCTTCGGCTCTGAGGCCATTGCTCAGGCTCGAAGAGGGGACGCCCTACGTGCCTGGGAAGTAAAACCTCCATATTATAGATTAGATATTAGTATTGAAGCTGATGTTATTGAAGAAATTACCAGAATGTATGGCTATGAAAAATTACCCTCCAAAGAATTAGCAGGAACACTTCCTGAAAAAATTGATCAATCATTGTTTGAGAAAATTTTTGATTTAAAAGAAAATTTGGTAAAAATTGGTTTAAGTGAAGTGCAAACTTATTCATTTTATTCAACTTCAATAATTTCGAATTTCGAATTTCGAATTTCGAATTTAATAAAAATTCTCAATCCAATGTCTTCTGAAACAGAATACATGAGAACTCATCTTTGGCCAAATTTAGTGGAAGTTGTTGCTAAAAATTACAAACAAGGGTACAAGGACATTGCCATTTTTGAAATTGGCAAAACTTATCAAATTACTAAATCAGGAGAAATTCAGGAAGAATATAAACTTTGCATTGCACTTTTGAATGGCTCTGATAATCCTACTCAGGAACTTTACCAAATTCTAAAAACCATGGAAATATTCAAACTCGGTGATCCAATTGGAGAAAGCGATGGGAGATTTCATCCGATGCGTTATTTTTATGTAACCGATGGTAATAAACCAGTGGGCAAAATAGGGGAAGTGCATCTAAGAATAACAGATAAATTTGGATTAGAAAAAAGAGTAGCTATTTTAGAGATAAAAATTGGATAGAATCTATTTTTTCTTAAACTCTTCAGTAGACATGACTTGATTGCGAATCTCTATCATTCTGGTAACAACATTACCTTTTGTATCTTTTGAAACTTCTTGAATTAAAGTTGCATATACTTGAGGATAGTTCTTCTCGACAGATGTTAAATAATTATCTATTTCCCTTAATTTCGATTGTCTAGTTATTGGATCTGATATCTTATATTCAATCCAAAATCTTTTGACATTTAATTCTATCCCTTCAGCAGAACCTGTTGGATATTTGTCAATCTCGTCTTTGAGTTCTTTTAAGTGCGGTGAATAATGAAAAGATAATCGAGTTACAGCAACATCCCCTTCCACTCTTTTGATTTCAACTGTAGAACCAGAATCTCTAATATCTGCTAATTCATTTCTGAAATGTTTTCTTACGCCCTTAGATAATCTTTCATTCATAATTATTAGGCAGAAAGACTAGAGGCATACTAACAAAAGTAAAAAACAAATGCAAGAGGGAATTTACAGTAATGCAGTTACCCCAATTGAAGTAGTAAAAGATCCACCATTGTTATCTTCCAAAGTTACAGATATTGTATGTGATCCCTTATCACCTACCGGAAACTCAACATGTTGAGCATAAGGCTCTGAAGTTTGGACATTTTTTTGACTTCCATCAATACTCCAAGTAACTTTTTTCACTCCAAAAGGAGAGTTAGTTTTTGCCAAAACATCAAACACCCGGGGTACATTTGCTCCATTTCCGACATTAACAATAGAAATTACACCCCCCTGATTTCCGGCATCGGTAAAACCGGGAACTCCAGAACAACCTTTAGTTGCTCCAACAAATCTTTGATCAGGAGCAGTTAAAACCCAAGTATCAATTCCTGTTTGCCATTTATTCGCTCCGGTTGGATCATTTTCCTGCAAAACAATTACATCTTTTTGATCAGAATCTTCACCATCATTGGCAAGCCGGTGAATATTTGTTTTACAAACCTTTTGATTTTGATAAGCAGAAGAGACGCTACTTGGCTCTGTACCTTTAACATAATATTCTTTTCTTACAGGAGAACCATCCTTGGGTTTACCTCCCATTACTCCATCGACATCTGTATAAGAAACATTGCCCGGCTGATCAATCTTTTCATCACTTTTTTCTTTTAAAGCAATTTTCATAATTTTTTGCCAAATTGGGGATGCACCTGTCACTCCTGAAGCAATTGCCGGATTCATTTTTTCATTATTATTATTTCCCACCCACACTCCAACGACGAATGAAGGAGTATAGCCAATTGTCCAATTATCTCTTTTCTCATCAGTTGTTCCTGTTTTTACAGACACAGTTTTTCCGGGAATATTTAAAATAGAGTTTGATCCAAAAGCGGTTGATCTTGCACCGTTATCTGCTAAAATATTAGAAATAATAAAAGCTATTCCTTCATCCAAAATGTTTACACCATCAGATTCTTTATATTCATATAAAGTTTTTCCTTTACTATCTTCAACTTTTAAAATGGAAACAGGTTCTTGTTTTATTCCTTTGTTTGCTAATACTCCAAAAGCTGAGGTTAAATCTAAAAGCCTTACTTCTCTTCCTCCCAAAGTTAAAGAAAGTCCGGCATTATCGATATTTTCTTGAGTTGGCTCCCAAGTTGAAAGCCCCATTCTGTATCCTAAATCCATGACATTTTTGACTCCCACTAATGCTAAGGTTTTGACAGCCGGAATATTAAAAGAATTTCCCAAAGCATATCTTACCTGCACCGGACCATGCCATTGTCCGTCATAATTTACCGGAGTATAAGTGGGCTGATCGCCACCAGGAAAATCAGTTTTTACATCCATTAAAACAGATGAAGCAGTATAACCTTTTTGCAATGCTGCAGAGTAAGTCATCGGCTTAGTAGCAGAACCCGGCTGTCGAAGAGAGAGTGATGCATTAACATTCGGTTCAAAAGTACAAGTCTTACCTTCAATACATCCTTCGGGTAATGATTTGGCAAAATAATCTTTGCTTCCCACCATTGTTAAAATCTGACCGGTTTTAGGATCTAATATTATAGCCGCACCATTACCAACTTTATAACTTCCCAATTTATCTACTTCATCTTTAACAATTTTTTGGGTTTCTTCCTGCAATTTATTGTCTAAAGTAGTGGTCACTTTTAATCCACCTTGTTCCACCATCTTATCTCCATATTGCTCAATCAATTTTTGTTTGACATATAAAACAAAATGAGGAGCTTTAAAACCAAGTTCGTTTTGAGCAGTCCGGTAAGATAATTCTTCTTTTTTAGCCTGATCAGCCTGATCGCGGATTATATAACCATCTTCTACCATCCTTCTTAAAACCTCTGCTTGTCGCTCCTTTGCCAGTTCCGGATGAGTTCCATAAGGAGAGTAAACAGATGGTCTTTGTGGAAGTCCTGCAAGTAGTGAAGCCTCTGCCAAATCTAAATCTTTTGCGTGCTTACCAAAATATAAATTAGCTGCCGCTTCGATCCCATAAGCTGTACCACCATACGGAATTTCATTCAAATACATTTCCAGAATTTGATCTTTGGTGTAAGCACGTTCTACCTGAATTGCCAAAATAAATTCTTTTAATTTCCTGATAGCAGTTCTTTCCGGAGAAAGTAAAGCATTTTTTACCAGTTGTTGGGTTAAGGTAGATCCACCTCCCTCAATCTGACGATAAACAACCAACTCAAAAATTGATCTTATAATCCCCAAAGGAGCAAAACCCTGATGCTTATAAAAATCCTTATCTTCAATAGAAATAGTTGCCTGTTTTACTACTTCGGGAATTTCGGTTAACTTAACGGGAGTTCTATTTTCATTTTTATAAATATCATATAAAAGCTCGCCATTCCGGTCGTAAATTTTAGTAGCTGTAGCTACATCTCTACTGGATAATTGTTCAGGAGAGGGAACTTGGGTAATAAAAATTAAAACAATTGCAATAACCAAAAAAATCCCACCCAAGATTAAGGTTATTAAAACATTAGAAAATTTGGATAAAAATTTTGCTCTACCAAAAGATTGGTTAGAAGAAACTCTTCTCAAACGTTTAAATACCATGTGTTTAGTATATCAGTTGCTCTATTCATACTCAAATTGTTATAATACTTATCAGCCTGAGGTGGCAGAGCGGTTTATGCAACAGACTGTAAATCTGTACTAGGTGGGTTCAACTCCTACCCTCAGGACCATGAAGCAGAACAAAGTTCGCTTCATGGCTGTGAAGTGATCTTTGATCTACTTCACAGCTCTTAATGTTTCTTTCAGACTTAAAAATGAAACTCCAGTTTTGTATTTATGTGCTTCTAAGTAAAAAGGATAATAAATTTTACATTGGCTATACTTCTAACCTTAAACAAAGATTAACTTCTCATTTTAATGGTGAATCTGCTGCAACGGCACCAAGAAGGCCATTCGATTTAATCTTTTGTGAATATTTTCTATCCAAATCTGATGCTCTAAGAAGAGAAAAATACCTAAAAACCACTTCAGGTAAAAAGGGGCTAAAATTAATAATTAGAGAAAGTTTGGATGCATTATCAAAATAAACAGTAATTTGCTACCCCTTGGCTCAAACATTAGCTTCCCACACTCGGTGTGGGAACTCAATGTAGGAACTCAACATGTGTGCTCCCACTTGACATGTGGGGAAGCTAAGTGGAAAGGACCCCAGATGGAGTGGTGCGACTTTAACACGAGTTTTTAATAATCTTACAACAATAACAATAATAAACGGAATGATAGGAAGAGATCTTCTTAAACCTGATGTAAAAGCGGGTTCCCATAAAGGTAATATGCATGTATTTTCTAAAATCGATATTGCAATTGCTTTATATTCTCAAACTTTTAATCGAATGATGACTGTAAAGGAAATCATTGAAGAAGAATTAAAATTAAATAATTAAAGTTTGTAATAAGGCATTTCAATTCTGATACTTTTATACCTTCAATCTAAATCTGTAAATAATCCTACACATAAATTCCAAAGATACTTTTATCTCCTCTTAAATGAAGCCAAATCCTGTACTTAATATACCCATGAGATATCTTGTACTTATTCCAAACAGGAATATTGTATTGTAGAATCTGTATATACATTGGTATCCCTAGGAGTCCTATCTAATCCACCCCCCAGGTGGATTTTATTTATTGAGTTCGAGAACTCGAACAATGGCTTTCTTTTTGTTTTTGAGAATGTTTTAAGAATTTAAAAACGCAATTACTGTTTTTGGGAATTCATTTTATACCAATTATCTATATTTTGAGTATATAATTTCTCTTGAGAAACTAAAAAAGCACCACCAAGTCGCATCCATATCATCAAAGCTGGGGAAGTAGGATAATCAAAATGCAAATTTTTATCATTTTTATATGTGTTGATAAATTGTATTAACGAATGATTCTCTAAAACAGGTTTGGATAACTCCTTAATTACATTAGCATAATCACTATAATTATTATATCCAGATTTTTTTAATACATAGGCCCGTCCATTAACTTCCTCCGATTGAATTTGCTTAATTATTTCCGAATCCGCAAACCCCTTATTTCTTAATCTTGAAGCTATTTCAGACGTTAAAACAAACCTAATAATATGATCACCATAAAAAGCAGACTCGTCTGGAGCTAAAGTACCACCAGTAACCGTTGGCACGACTGAACCTTCTACTGCAGCACTACCTCCATTATAGCCCATTAAAGCTCTTGCAATAATTCTTGGATCATTTTCCGGAAGTAAAGAATTAGAATAGAAAATCCTTGCATAATTTAGGAAATATTTAAAAACTTCCGTTCCGTATTTCATATTAGTATCAGGATCTTGCATACTTTTTACAGTTCTTAAATTACTTGGAAAATTATTAGGCATAACTTGCATTAAACTTTGTGCACCAGCACCAGACACCGCATCTTGCCGTCCAGCAGATTCAATAGTCATCACCATTGCTAAAATATTTGGGGGGATATTATTTAATTCTGCATATTTGTAGATTAAATTCTTCCACTCTAAAACTGCTGGTGTATAAATCGGGAATAATTCATTGCCCCAAAAACCTTGTAATTTAGGCATTATTTCACTTGGAACGACGAAAAAGGTACCAGCTGTAACTCCCATTTCTTTAGCAATTTCATTAGCTTCTTTTCCAGCAAAAGGCTCATAAAAAGAATTTGTATTTTCTTGATCTGTGTTATTAACACTATCGGGAATATTTAATAACAAATCATTATAACTCGACGTTAACCGATTAAATTGATCTTCAACATAAGACCTACCTAAAAAACCCACAACAGCACCAGCAATACCCCATCTTAAAAGATCGCGCCTACTTATTCTAACTTCATTATTCATAAGGCTATTCTATAACAAAGCGATCTAAAATGCAACTATGGGATACTTACTGAATACACCCATAAGTTTATATTAATCAATGTCTCGTTTTAACTTTAAATTGCGCTTAGCTTCCCACACCGAGTGTGGGAACTCGAATTATTTCATTTCAATCTTCTGGATCTATAAATACGCTATAAAAAGATGGGTCTTCAAATCCAAATTCCTCTACAAAACTTTGATAATCTGAATTTGGATTTGTCTTGGAAAAATAAGAAAGAATAAACTCTGTATCACAGAAAGAATGTTTTTCCCCCGAAAGATAATATTGGTATGAGGAATACGGATATTGCTTAGCTTCCCACACCGAGTGTGGGAACTCAAGCTCTTTTGGATTTCTGTGAATATATTTAGAAAGTTGAAGCAAATATTCATCAGTCTCAATTAATTTAGCCTTAAATGGACCCTGAAATAAAGAACCAACTCGTTCATGTTTTGTATTAAAATATTTGGTATAACTATCAGAAATTTTCCTCATAAATATGGATATGCCATTTTCTGCAACTTGTTGAACGATCAAATGAAAATGATTAGGCATTAAACAGAAACAATATATTTTGACTATTTCAGTCTGAGCTTCAATTTTCCTAATTCCAAGCTTACCTCTTCTAAAATCTGAGAGCTTTACCGGAATGGGGGATTTACGATAAAAACCTAATGTTTCTAGGAATCGCCAATAGTCAAATCTATCCTCAAAAATCTTTCTTTTCTCGACACCACGATTGTAAATATGATAATAGCAATCAGTACAAAAGGATAAATCTCTCACACTTTTATTATGGCATAATGTAATTAACTTTGCTTAGATTCCCACACCGAGTGTGGGAACTCGAACATAATCTCCTTATTGCTTACTATGCCAATCTCATTTATCATCAAAGATAAGCCAATTATGCCTGTTTCTGACACTGAAAATGTACCAATTCAAGAAAAGCAAAAACCACAGACACACACTCGTCGGGATTTTTTTAAACGTTTTTTACCTGATAATAAAACTTATAAGGAAATTCAATCACAGAATCCTGATTTGCTACCTAGTGAAAGAAATGCACTTTATAAAACAATCGGAAGAAGAAATTTCTTATTAAGAGGTTTATCTACAGGTTTTGGAGTTGTGGGATTAGGTATTTTGGCAAAATTTAATGCAGATAAAACAGCAGTAGATATTCAAAATAAAAATATTCAAAACTCATTAGCAACTACATCAACAAAAAAACAAACTACAGAACAAAATACAGAATCCTCTGCAAAGATTTTTCAGATAGAAAAAGCAAATATTATTTTAAATTCCATTCCTGGATCACCGGAGCGTAAAAAGGCTGAAACTGACTATACCAGTGAAGTTATTAATTCATATAATTTACAATACCTTGATCAAGCTTTTTGGTTTATTACCAATACTGATAATCGAATTCAACTCTTAGAAGAAAGATGGAAAATGAGAGAAAGCGGTTCTTTTGGTCTTAAAAAATTAGAAAAGCAAGAAAGAGAGTTTGCCAAAAATAATAACTTTCACCCAGAATGGATTGCTATTTGCAAAGACTCATATTTAGAAGCTAAAAATATTCTACAAAAGAAAATGAATAATTTAGGCAAAGTAAACTTCATAAAAGAATTTAGACCTGATTTAGAAGATTTGGTTGATCCAAAATTAATCTCTTTGGAAGATATTATATTGCCAATTGGAGTTTTAATTGGCATTGCCTGGAATGAAAGTAAAGTTACCAAAAATGGTAAAATTTATGCCTTGGCAAACATTGGACCATTACCCGCATTCGACTATTCAGATGCAAAAGATAAATTTATTGACCTTAGTCAGTTTCTGTCAATTAATTCTGTTAAATATAATTATAAAATGATGCCAGGTTCAAACACGGGAGATATTGGCAGTGTTCAATTCCGCCCAGACACTGCAATTGAATATAATAATTTTTTCCAGAAACATATTGGATTTAGATTTAATCCTTATGGATTAGAAGCTGTGACTGCTGCCTGCTTAATGCTATCAATTGGACACAAATGGAAAAACGAGGAAACGAAAAAAGATGAATACAGATATGGATTTATTCAGGGAGGAGAAAAGGGCGGTAAGATAGCTCAACATCAGGCAACAGCTTTGCAGAGATGGAATCAAAAATCAGTTGATAGTATCTTAGATTGGAATGAGAAATATACTCAAACAATGAAATAGTTTTTCCAGCATTCTCTTTCAGATATGGGAAGATTTTGTAATTTATGCTACAATCCCAAAAGCATGATACAGGAAAGTTTACCAGAAATTACTCTTGAAAAGTTAACACCGGGTTCACACCTGATAAGGACATCACAATTAATAGGCACATTTCAAGGAATAGAAACAAAGAACAGCAGAGAATATCTAGTTGTGCAATTTCCCAACTATAAAAGTTTTATTCCTACAGAACAGTATGGGAAACTATGTTATCCAATATCTGAAGTAAAAGTTAAAGAAATGCTTTTAAGCCAACCTTTAAAAACAAGCGAAGAAGCAAAAAAAATTCAATTAATCATTGATTACATAAGGAAATACCAAAAATATTCTATTGCCAATTTTAAAGACTATGTTATACCACCTGAGCTTTGTGAACAACTCAAAAAATTGCTTGCAAAAAGTAAAAGAGAAGATTTTGTTTTTACAGGAAGTTTTCACTATCCAGATAGATTAAATGAAATTTGGGTTACAGCAAATTTAGACCATGCTTTATCTTATCTAACCCCTTTAAGTGCATTACCTATATGGGACAGGAACAGAAGAAGAGCTCTTTATTTTGTTGACCTAAGAAACCCAAAAGATATAATTCAATATATTCATGAAGATTATTTTAAAGAAAATCAGCTTGCCATTCCTAATATTCCAACTGAACATATATATGCAACCGTGTTACTAACGGGTATAAGGGATTCTGCAAATATTATGGATATAATATTCCACAATCATTGATATCCTTTGGCTTGGAGTTTAAAGAGGGTGGCATATTGACCATTTAATTGCATCAACTCCTTATGATCCCCAGATTCAATAATTCTTCCTTTATCAATCACATATATTTTATCAGCATTTCTCACTGTGGAAAATCTATGAGAAATAATAATTACTGTTTTATCTTTGGATAATTTCTCTACTCTGTTGAAAATTTCTGATTCTGCTTTAGCATCTATAGAGGCAGTTGGTTCATCTAAAACCAAAACCGGAGCATTTCTTAAAAATGCCCTGGACAAAGCAATCTTTTGCCATTGACCACCTGATAATTCCAAACCTCCTTCAAAAGTTTTCCCCAACATTTGTTCGTATCCTCTATCCAATTTTTCAATCATGGCATGAGCTCCGGCTGAAGTTGCAGCATCTATGATCTCTTCAATATTTATTTCTTCATAATCTTTACCAAATCCAATATTTTCAGTAACTGTGTGTTCATATTTATTAAAATCCTGAAACAAAACTCCCAAACATTTATACCAACTTTCTAATTCCAGATTTTTAATGCTTACCCCATTAATTAAAATATCTCCCGAACTTACATCATAAAATCTGGTGAGTAATTTAATTAAAGTAGTTTTTCCGGCTCCATTTTCTCCCACCAAAGCAATTTTTTCTCCGGGATTTATGGTTAAATTAAAATTATTTAAAATTTTCTTTTTGGATCCGGGATAAGCAAAATCAACATTTACAAATTCTATTTTAGGAGTCTCATTATGATTTATCTTAACAGGATTTTCTATTTCCTTGATCACATTTTCCGCATCCAAAACTTCAAAGATACTTTTAACATAAAGACTATTATCAAAAATTCCGGTCATATTGCGGAAAAGCCCACCTAGACCGCTTTGAAAATTCATTACGACACCTGTATAAAAACTGATGTCTCCAACAGTAATCCTTCTGGCCAAAGCTTCCAAAATTACATAAACTTCTACTCCCACAAAAACTAAAGTTGAAAGAACATTAAAAATTAAATTTAAAAAATAATTTTCTTTGGCTAATTTGGTATTTTCTTTGTAATATTTTTCCTGAATGCCTCTTATTTCAGCCATAAAATTTTTAGCCAATCTAAAAATCTTAACTTCTTTCATAGTGTGATAATGTTGCAACAATCCTGCCAAATACCAAAATCTTTTTCGGTAAGGAGAATTACTGGACCAAATTCCATAGGATAATTTGGAATATCTGGTTTGAATAATAAATTCCGGAATTGAAACTGAAAGCACTAAAACCATCAAAAATAAATTCAACTCTGCAATTGCAATTGTCGCAATTATTACCTGAATAAAGCTTTGCAGTCCCATAAATAAATGCATAACCAACTCTTGTGGCCTCCAGGCAGCATCTCTGACTTTTTCCAGTAAATCCTTAAAATGACTGTCCTCAAAATATTGGATATCTAAACCGGAGGTTTTTTTATACACCATTTCATTTAAAGTAATCGGGACTTTTGTCCAAAATAATCTTTCTACAAACCCTTGAGTTCTAAAAGCTGCTTCCTGAACAAAGTAGGTTACTAATCTTAAGGCAATTAAAAAATATAAATATGAATAATCGGGAGTTTGATTTGAAGTGATTGATTTTACCACCAAATCAATAACTAATTTATAGATATAAATATTAATAAAAGGAATTATTGCCGGAATGATAGTTGAAACCAATGTTCCTAAAAATAATCTTTTATCCACACCCCAGACTAATTTAAGCAATCTATAAGATACCCAAATACTATCCTTGATCTGATTTACTTTTTTCTTTTCCATTTCTTCTGCCATGTTAACTTCCATCGTAGCATAAAAGAAGTCTGTTTTTTAGCTTGTACTTTAGGTATAATAGTTATATGACAAATGAGGAAAAGTTTAATTTAATTACCAGAAATTTAGAGGAAGTCTTAACTGCTGATGAATTAAAGGATCTAATTAAGTCTGGAAAACCAATGAAACATTATATTGGGTTTGAAATTTCCGGAAAAGTTCACTTAGGAACCGGACTTGCCACTATGTTAAAAATCAAAAATCTACAGGATGCCGGAATAGAAACAACTATTCTTTTAGCAGATTGGCATACATGGTTAAATAAAAAATTAGACGGAACTTTAGAAACCGCTTCTAAAATGGCAAGATCATATTTTGAAGAAGGATTAAAAGCTGCAGCTTTGTGTGTCGGTGCAGATCCTAAAAAAATTGAGTTTGTTTTAGGTAGTGAACTTTATAAAAAATTAAATAATGAATATTGGGCAAATGTAATTAAAGTAGCAAAAGCCACAACTATTTCCCGCATGATGCGTTCAACCAACATTATGGGAAGAGTTGCAGGTCAATCATCAGATACAGCCAGTCTGTTTTACCCAGCTATGCAGACTGCTGATATTTTCACTTTAGGAGTAAATATTGCCCATGCAGGTACTGATCAGAGGAATGTTCATGTGGTAGCCAGAGATTGTGCCAAAGAAGTTGGATACCTAAAACCTATTGCCATTCATCATCATTTATTACAAGGACTTTTAAAACCTCCGCTTTGGCCAATTCCGGAAGAAAATAGGGAAGATATAGTAACAGCAATGAAAATGAGCAAATCAAAACCTGATAGTGCTATTTTTGTGACTGACTCACCAGAAGAAATTAAAAGAAAAATTGGTAATGCTTTTTGTCCGGAGGGAGAAATAAAATATAATCCAATTTTAGACTGGGCTAAATATTTAATATTTTATGAAAAAGATTCTAAATTAGAAATTAAAAGAGATGAAAAATTTGGAGGAGATATAACTTACACCAGTTATGAAGATTTAGAAAAAGATTATGCTGAAAAAAAATTACATCCAATGGATTTAAAAAATGCCGTAGCTGAATGGTTGATTCAGAAATTAGAACCAGCCCGTAAATACTTTGAAGATCCCAAAAGAAAGAAAGCTTTGGAAGAAATTGAAAGATTAACAAAGAAGTAATTGAAAATTTAAAATTAAAAATTTAAAATTAACAAATGATGTACTCAAAAAAATTTAAAATATTTTGGATAATTTTATCAGTTGTAGCAGTGTTTGCTATTCTAATTTTCTCCCTCCTGCCACTTTTAAGCGGATTTTAAGTTTAGAAGCTTAGTCAAACTTAAAATAAAAAAATCAATTCCAATCAAAATTAACAAAAATAAATCAATCTTCTGAAAAAAAATAATTAATTGTTCAGAATTAAACATTTCCATTAAAGATGAAAAAGAAATATAATCCATAAACAAAAGGGCACCTACACAAATAATTAAAACCAGAAAAATTGCCACAAAAAATCCGGTTGCTTCTTCCATATCTTTCTTACTGGAAAACATAGTATTGGTAATACTAAAAATAATATAAATAATTAATATTTCCTGCCATAAAGCATTAAAAGCTAAAGTACCAATTTGAAATAACCAAAATATAGTAAAAATTACTCCTAATCCTAAAATTACAGGAGCTATACCGATGATTGATTGCCGGAATATATCTGTTTGATTAACTTTCACCATTCCAAAACGCACACCATCATCTTCGATGGAAGGCAAAACATCAATTTCCCCCACATGAACCCCCATCATACCGGCTGATAAAATTTGAGTAAATACTTGCATTTTCAGATACAATGGCTTATAATAATAATTATATCATTATTGACAACCACGGTCATATAATAGATTATTAATATATGAATCCGGAAAGATCATCTCATGATAATATAGTTTTAACAGCCCAGAGAGACACTCTGGAAAATGCCGGTGGAGTAGGCCAATTGGCTACATCCCGTGATGTTTATATACACGCAAAAAATCAAGCCCGTGGATTTTGGCGAAATGCCCGTGAAAGTTTTGGTGTTATGTTAACGAGGAGAGGTACTACTCCAACCCAAAGAATGGAAACCGCCAGAGTAGCATATGAGAATGATCGGAACCGCTTTATCCAACTTCAGGCAAGAGTAGATACTGACGCAAGCACCAATGAAGCTGATAGTAGTGAAATATTCCGTCAACGCTTAGCAGAAAATGTTGCCACACAAGTGATTAGTGAAATGCGCAAATTACAAACTGATGAAATTGCCAATAAAAGAGAAACAATTTTAGATCGGGCACGTGGCTTACTACAAAGAAACCCAATGGCCAGAATGGCAATTGGTCTCGGACTCAATCTTGCAATTGGCGCTTCAGCTGTAACCGGAGCACTTCCTTTAACCATGGCCTTAATCGGAGCCAGAGTTGGTTTTGGAGCAATTGGTATGGAGGGAGCAATGCACGGAATTCAAAATCTTGCTTCAAAAGGACGCGGTGCAAGATCTGAACAAAGCGCAACCCAAGTTGGTGCCATGAATATTGATGAGGTAAGACGCCGAATTGCTTCATTTTCTGAATCAAGAATATTAGAACGCCGCCAAGGAGAAAGCGATACAGAAGGCAGACTTATGAATCGATATGCGGAATTAATCAGAGTTCAAGTCAAAGCCAAGCTTGATAATGTCAGTCCTGCTGGAGCTCCTCCTGTTGCAGTTGAGAATTGGAAAAGAGTTCAAGCAGAAGCAAGAAACAGAATTGGAGACCAAGACAACATACGCAATGAGGCTATTAATAACTCTTTAGAGCAAAATCAAAATATTTTTAATGCCAATACTGAGACAAGAAGGAGAAATGCTTTGATTAATACAGCAGAAGGTCGAATTAATAACCTGGATATCGATAAACAAAATGCCATTGATGGGATACCCAATCAAGAAACAATTCGACTTAATGCTTTAAATCAAATAAATGGATCAAATTTAGTATTAGATGAAAGAACTGCTGGTAATCCCATTGGAATTTTAAGAGCTGGGATAGCACTACCTGCATTAGAAAGTAGTTGTCGATTAATTTTAGGTTTTGATGGTATCATCAACGATGCAACCGGTATATACACTGCTACCCAAAAAGCTACCGCTCAAATTCAAAAAGATGCAGAAATTGTAAATACCTTAGAAGACATGCTTTATATAGGTCATACACCCGCTGATATTACTCGGGCCATTGATGCCTTTAGGGATAAAACTACTGCAGAAACTGCAAGACTAAACGCAGTAACTGAGATAACTCGCCTGCAAAATGTTGCGCACGATGCAGATCAGGAAATAACTCGTCTTAATAATGATATTACCAACGCGCAAACCATTATTACAAATCAAAGAACTATTATTAATACCGCAACGGGTGAAGCCCAAAGGTATGATCATGAAGCCTATCTTGCAGATCAGGAAATGACCAGATTGAGAACAGAAGCTAATAATTTAACAGAAGATCAGGCGATTATGGTTTATGATATCCTACTTGGTACTCCTGCTGGAGCTCCTGCAGGCAGAACTGCACCCGTACCCGCTGGCACTGGTCAGTTGGCAAGCGAAACATCCAATCAGGAAAAACAAGCCAGCATGAGATATGAAAGAAGAGCCAGAGGAATCCGTGGAGGATTAGCTGTAGCCCTCTCAACTGCCTTAACACTCTTTACTTTACCGGAAACAGAAGTAATTAATTATCAGACTCCTGATAATTATTATGGAGATCCGAATATATTAGGCAACCCTAATGTATCAAGTCTCTGGGGACAAGCTGAAGCTGCGTATATGAGTTCACATGGACTTGATCCTAATATTGCAGCTGATGTTGATAAATTCAGACTTATATTACAAGGACCAGATAAAGAATCTATTTTAAGAGGATTAACAAATTACACCAATTGGGTTAGAGTAAATTCACCAGTTGGGGTAATTAATGGTGACTTTATAAATCATGGGGTAAATATTTTACGTCCAGGCAATTTAAAAGCTTTTTTTGACAATACCGGAACTGTCAACTCTTTAGTAACTACACTTACACCAAATTGGCCCAGTTTAACCAGTGGTGCAATGAGAGTAATTTAAGAAATTTTGAGTGCTTTACAAAAAGATAAAGATAGAATAGTCTAAATATATGGATACAAATATTGCCAACCAACAAACTAATTCCAGTGCAAAACCAAAATCTCTGATATCATTGGAAGATGCGCAGGCAGTTTTTACTGAGTTGGGTTTGCAGAATCTGCCTAAAGATAAAAAATCAGAAATGCTGGATACAATGATTGATACCGTAATGGAAAGAATTTTTCAAAGAATTGAACCGGGTTTAACAGAAGATGATAAAAAAACGTTGGCTGATTTAGAAAAAAGACCAAATGCTGACGAGGCTGTGGCTGGATATTTAATCGGACTAACACCAAACTTGGATTTTATTGCTACTGAGGAAATACGTAATTACAAGCTTGAATTAAAAGAACAGATTTCTACAATCATGAATGTTTATGATGAAGAGATGGCTAAAAAAGTAACCGAGTAAATCGCTAATAAAACTCTTCTCTGTTGTATAATTGCTTCATGGATTTAAAAACACCTTTGGTTTCTCTTGCTGGAATTGGACCGGCATTTTCCTCCAGATTGAAAAATTTAAATTTAAAAACTGTTGAAGATTTAATTAATCATTATCCTTTCCGATATGATGATTTTTCTAAAAATCAGGATATTTCCCAAACACAAATAGGGGAGACAGTCACCTTAAAAGGGGAAATTTGGTCAATCAAAAACATCTATACCAGATACGGTAAAGTTTTAACTCAGGCAATTTTTAATGACGGATCCGGAACTTTAGAAATAATCTGGTTTAACCAGCCTTGGCTTACTAAAAATATTAAAGCAGGGGACAGGTTACAGGTTTCAGGTAAAATTAATAGAAAGGGGAATAAAACTACTTTAGTCTCACCGGTTTGGGAAAGGTCAACCCCCGAGGTTGGAGTTGGAGTACTAAAACCTCGGGGGTTGGGAATCCATACCGGAGGATTGATACCAATTTATCCGGAAACTTATGGTTTATCCTCCAAATGGTTAAGATATAAGATTTCTAAAATTCTGCCAAATATTTTAGAAAAAATTGAAGATCCAATGCCGGATTTTATCTCACAGGATTTATTACCACTGAAAGATGCTTTAAAACAAATTCATTTTCCGGATGATTTAGATAAAGCCAAAAAAGCCCGTGACAGATTAGCTTTCGATGAATTATTTTATATTCAGCTATCTTCTCAAAAAACAAGAGGGGAGTGGCAAAAAAAAGAAAAGACAGAAAAATTATCAATTGATGAACAAAAATTAACTGAATTTATAAATTCATTACCTTTTAAATTAACCAAGGCTCAGGAAAAAGTTGTTGAAGAAATAAAAATTGATCTGCAAAAAACTACTCCAATGAATAGATTATTACAGGGAGATGTAGGATCCGGCAAAACAATTATTGCTGCCATTTCTGCTTTTATCACTCATCAAAATAATTTAAAAACAATTATTATGGCTCCTACAGAAATTCTTGCTTTCCAACACTTTGAAACCCTAAAAAAATTTTTAGAACCATATGGGATAGAAGTAGGGATTTATACCGGCTCTAAGAAATTTACAAAACAAAACTATGTCATTGCGATCCGGCATAAGCCGGGGAAGCAATCTACTCAAAAACAGATTGCCACGGGATGCACCGTCCGGTGCGTCCCTCGCAATGACAACTCTCAACCTGATGTTATTGTGGGAACTCATGCCCTCTTGTCAAAAAAATTACAACCGGAAAATGTCGGATTAATTATTATTGATGAACAACAAAGATTTGGAGTAAGTCAAAGATCTTTACTTCGAGCCAAAGCAAGAAGTCCACATTTTTTAACCATGACCGCCACTCCCATTCCCCGAACTGTGGCCTTAACTTTATACGGAGATTTAGATTTATCAGTAATCGATGAAATGCCGGTGGGTAGAAAAGTTGTTCGAACACATTTTGTACCCCAAAAAAAGAGAGCTGATGCTTATAAATTTATGGAAAAAATTGTCAAAGATGGACAACAAATTTATATCATCACTCCTTTAATTGAACTATCGGAAACTATGACTTCTGCAAAGGCGGTCAAAGTTGAATTTGAAAGATTAAAAAAAGATATTTTTCCCAAATTAAGACTTGGTCTTTTACACGGCAGATTAAAACCAAAAGAAAAAGATGCAGTTATCTTACAATTTAAAAATCATGAAATTGATATTTTAGTTTCTACATCTGTGGTTGAAGTAGGCATGGATATTCCTAATGCCGCTGTTATGGTAATTGAAGGAGCAGAAAGATTTGGATTATCTCAGCTACACCAACTTCGGGGCAGAGTCGGCAGATCGGACAAGCAATCTTATGCTTTCCTATTTACCGAATCTGAACAATCAAGTATCGTTTCCCGAATCAAACATCTGGAAAAAATATACAGTGGCTTAAAACTGGCTGAACTGGATTTAAAAATTAGGGGTGGAGGAGAAATTTTTAGCACACTGCAAAGTGGTAGATGGGAATTAAAAATAGCTTCTTTTTCTGATTTAAATTTAATAGAAAAAACCAAAACAGCAGTATCTAAAATTCTGTCGGAAAGTTTAGAACTTGACAAATACCCTGTACTTCGTGCAAAATTGTCTAATCTGGAGCAAAGAATAATGCCGGACTAAGAAAGATATATGCCACAAGAACCAAAGAAAAAACATAGTAAAGGAAGAAAGAGAACAAGACGAGCATCCATTAAGTTGGAAGAAGTCGGCTTGGTAAAATGTTCAAATTGTCAAAAACCTACCATTCCACATCAAGTTTGCAGAGAGTGTGGTTTTTATTCCGGAAAACAGGTAAAAAGTAAGACCGCAGTTAAAGTTGTCAAAGCTTGAAGACTCCATCCTATGAAAACTGCCAATGATCCCAGACACAAAAGACGCGCCCGTATTATGAAGGAACTGTTTGCCTGGGATTTTCAGAAAACAATTAAATTAAATTATCCGGAAACTACTAGAATCGTCAATCAAATTGATTTAATTGATAGTGAAATTAAAAAATCTGCTCCAGAATGGCCAATTGACCAAATCAATCAACTTGATTTAGCTATCTTGCGTTTAGCAGTTTTTGAGTTAATAATAGTAAAAGAAGCACCTTACAAAACTATTATTGATGAGGCAATAGAACTAGGCAAGGAGTATGGAAACGAATCCAGCCCAAGTTTTATCAATGGAGTTTTAGGAAGTGTCTACAAAAATAAAGAATAATATGTCTGATCAAAAGAAAATTACTGAAAAAATAGCTGAATATTTATCTCTGCAAGCAGCAGATTTAGATCCTGATGCTCATTTAATTGATGATCTTGGATTAAACTTAGCAGAAATTTCCGATTTACTGGATCATTTATCGCAAAATTTCGGTATTATTTTTGACTCGGCAGAAGTGTCACAAGTTAAAACTGTGGGAGATTTAGTGGATTTAACAGAAGATAAGCTATTGGAATAGCTTGATGCTAACGCAATAAGCTTTTAGAGTAGGAGTAGTATGCAGGAATTTGAAAAAATTTTAAAAAAATTTGATTTAAGTATAAAAAACAAAAACTATTACCAAACCGCATTTACCCACAGGTCATACCTGAATGAAACTAAAATTATTACTGAATCCAATGAAAGAATGGAGTTTTTAGGGGACTCCGTTCTTTCTTTTGTTATATCTTCTTTCTTGTTTAAACTTAGACCTGATGATGCAGAAGGGGATTTAACAAATTTACGGGCTTTTATTGTTAAAACTGATTCATTGGCTAAAGTTGCCAAAAGCCTTGATCTTGGAAAATATCTCAGATTATCCAAAGGAGAAGAGGTTTCTTCCGGTCGTGAAAATGAGCAAATTTTGGCCAATACTTATGAGGCAGTTTTAGGAGCTATTTTTTTAGATCTGGGAATTGACGGCGCTACAAAATTTGTACACAGCACACTTATTCCTATGTTTGCCGGTGAAATAGAAAAAGGACCGCCCCGTGATCCTAAAAGCCAACTTCAGGAAGTCGTCCAAAGTAAATTTCAATCTTCCCCAAAATATAAAATATTGTTAACGACAGGACCGGACCATGCTAAACAGTTTTCAGTCGGAGTTTTTTTAAATGGTAAACAAATTGGGGAGGGTCAGGGCTCATCAAAACAATTGGCAGAAGAACAATCAGCAAAAGAAGCGTTGCTTAAATTAAGTATTTAAGGTATACTTTCCCTCATGGCAGTCAAAATTAGATTAATGAGAATAGGAGCCAAAAAACGCCCTTTTTATAGGGTTGTGGCTGTTGCCGAAAGAAGCAAAAGAAATGGTAAATATTTAGAACTTCTGGGAACTTATAACCCTTTAACAGAACCAAAAGAAATTATATTAAAAAAGGACCGAATTGATTATTGGATAAAACAAGGAGCATTACTTTCTGATGGATATTTAAGAATTACTAAACAAAATGTCCAAAAACCACCAAGAAAGCCTAAAAAAGAGAAAGAGGTAAAAGAAATTAAAATTAAAGATGCACCAAAAGAAACAGAAGAACCAAAGGAGACAGAAGAAGTACCAGAGGAAGTTGTAGAAATAAAAGCAGAAGAAAAATCAGAAGAACCAACTAGTCAATAACTACTTATGAAAGAATTACTCGAATACATTGTTAAGAATTTAGTATCAAAACCGGAAGAAGTGGAAATTATTGAAAGCAATGCCGAGAATATGGTAAATTTTGCTATCAAATCTGCAAAGGAAGATATTGGTATGATCATTGGAAAATCAGGTCAAACCATTAAAGCAATCCGCAGACTTTTGGTATCCCGCGCAATTGCTGAAAATCAAGGTATCAGAGTAAATGTAAATATTCAGGAAGTTTGAGTTAATTTTTTTCATGAAAAAAATTACAGTTATTTCTTTGTTTCCCAACTTGTTTGAATCATTCCTCAATACTTCCATTTTAGATCGAGCTAGAGAAAAAAAATTAATTGAATATAATTTAGTAGATATTAGAAAATTTGGCGAAGGCACTCATCAGTCAGTTGATGACAGACCATACGGTGGAGGAGCAGGAATGATTTTAAGGGCAGACGTTTTAACTAAAGCCTTAAAATCAGTCAAGCAAAAAGCAAAAAGCAAAAAGCAAAAAGCTATTTTGATGTCCGCATCAGGAAAAATTTTAAAACAAAAAATGGTACAGGAATTTTCTGAGTTGGATCATTTAATTATTATTTGTGGAAAATATGAAGGAGTTGATCAAAGATTTATTGATAAATATGTTGATGAAGAAATTTCTATTGGAGATTATGTCTTAACAGGGGGAGAAATTCCGGCATTGACAATAATTGAAGCTACTGTCAGATTAATACCGGGAGTTTTAAAAAAAGATGAAGCTTCACAAAATGAAAGTTTTTCGGAAAAATTAGAAGGAATGTTGGAATATCCACAATACACCAGACCGGAAACTTTTGAAGGGGAAAAAGTTCCATCAATTTTACTTTCCGGAAATCATCAAGAAATTGCCAAATGGCAAAAAGAACAAACTTTAAACAAAACTAAAACTCAAAGACCTGATTTGATAAAATGAAATCTGAAATTTCCAATACATCAATAAAAAATTTGTTTATATTCCATGGAACAGAAGGTTATCCAGAAGAAAATTGGTTTCCATGGTTAAAACAAAAGTTGGAGAAAACAGGGTATAACGTCTTTGTTCCACAATTTTCAACGCCACCAATAGTCCCAGTAAAGATTGCTGAATGGTTTGATGTTTTGAAAGATTATGAACAGCATATAGACGAAAATACTATACTCATAGGCCACAGTTTAGGTGGAATTTTTACACTTCGAATATTAGAACAGTTGAAATATCCAGTTAAGGCAGTTTTCTTTATTGGAACACCTATTGGAGTTCGTCCTATTTTAAATTATGACCGGGACAACAATTTTAGCGGTTTTTCCTTTGATTGGGAATCTATAAAAAAGAAAGCACAGCATTTTGTAGTTTTTCAATCTGATACTGATCCTTATGTTGGTTTGACAAACGGACAGCAATTATCAGAGCATCTTGGAGTTAAACTTAATTTTGTACCAAATGCAGGACACTTCAACGCAAAAGCTGGATACCTGAAATTTGAAAAATTATTAGAAGAAATAAATAAAATATTGGAAAAGTAATTTATACCCAAAATACTCTAATTTGCAATTTTTAATCAAAATTTTGGGTTCAAAATATTTAACAAGTCCGCCATTGGTAGACGAGTTAAATTAGTTTATAGATTAAGATTACTCTTTTAGTCGCATTATTCTAGTTTCAAACACAACAAGTAGATTACAATACTCATATCATTTATACCACCTCACAGATTTGCGATATGTCACAATTTTGTGATACATTAAAAATAAGGTAGATATAAAAAAATAAAGATAAAAAAATGCAAAAACCTACTAGAAATGGTAATAGAAAAAATAATATTGAAAAGGTTAGAGAAGCTTTGGAAAATCCTACAGTAAAAAATGTGCTTCTACTTTTAGGAGTTGGCACATTTGTTGCTGCAAGTTTAATAATACCTACTTTACCAATGGCATCTAAACCAATCATTGATCTATACAAAAAGAAACAACGAGAAAAAGAACAAAAAAAACTAGATCGATTTAATCAATGGAGACTACATCAAACATTAAAAAGATTATATGCTCAAAAAGTTGTAGAAATTATAGAAGAAAATGGAGAATACTCTATAAAACTTTCTTCGAAAGGGCAGACAAAATTCTTAAGGTATAAACTGGAAGAAATTATGATTGATCATCCCCCAAAATGGGATGGAAAATGGAGATTAATAATTTATGACGTTCCCAAAGGAAAGAGAATTTTTGCAGAAAATTTTAGACGCCTCCTTAAAAAGATTGAGTGTTTAAAACTACAAAAAAGTGTTTATCTTGCTCCTTATCCATGCGATAAACAAATTGAATTTTTAAGACAATATTATGACTTGAGTGAAGAGGTTTTATATTTAGTAGTGGCAAAATTGGAAAATGAAAAAATCTATAAAACTTATTTTGGTCTTTAATTACATTATTTGACTTTTGAACACCGCACAATTTTGTGATATATCATAATTTTGTGATGTATAAAAGATTTCGACATCCTGAATAACAAATAACAAATAACAAATAACAAAATGATTTATGGGAGATTATTCAAAAGGGTCGGATTTACCCAGAGGGGTAGAGGCAGAAGTTGCTTCTTGACTTGCCCAGGAATTATTTCCCTGACCTACTACTTGAGTAAGTTTAGCCAAAAGTTCTTTATCTTTATCATTAATTTGAGGTAATGGATCATCTACAGTTCCCATTTCTCCAAGTGTTGGATTATAAAAAACAGACAAAGGTATTTCTGCCTCAATTACCCCTTTATCTTTCTGAAATTGAACACCGATTGAATCAACCTGAAAAAGCCTCGGTAAATTTTGCAGTTGTACTAAAAAATCCCTTAATACATTTACCTGACCGGAAACAGCAATATTTAATCTAAAACTACTATTGCCCGCACCTTTTTGAGGCAAGCCAGAAGAGCCAAAAGAAGTGCTTTTAAGTTCCAATCCGCTTTTGGCAACCATATCCTGCAGTACAACCATAGCCTGAGGAACATCCTGATCTACGGGCAGTACCGAAAAAACCACTTTTAAATCTTTTTGAGTTAATAAATTATCAACGTTTTCAAGTGCTACAGCCTTAGTCTCTAAGGTATTGGAACGATTTTGAACCTGATTAATTTTTTCATTAATATTAAGATAAGTTAGCAGTTGAGGGATAATAACTAGTACCAATACAACAATTGAAGAAATACCTACTATTATCGGCCAAACAAAGAATTTATATTTTAAAAAAATTTCAGATTTATTCATTATTTTATTTAGGCATTTTATTTAGGCGTAATTTTTAATGAAAAAGTATAGACGGCATTTCTACCCATAGATAAACCTTCAAGATTCACTTTAGAAATTAAATCTGAATTTTTTTCCTTTTCACCTAAATCACTGAATAATGTTTGAATCGACAGTAATGAAGAACTGTTTAGAGAAATAATCATATTTCCGCTTTTATCTACACTTAATTCAAGTACCTGAATATCCGGTGGAATTAAATAAACTACCATATTGAAAATAGACTTTCTCTTACTATCTCCACCCAAAATACTGGAAATAGAATCTAAGCGTTTTTTTAAAGCTATTAATTGTCCTTCTTTATCTGTCATAGAATTTATTTTTCCTTCTGCAACTACTAATCCCTGTTCTGTTTCTTTAAGTTTTAATGCTTGAGAAAATCTTAAAGCAAGAGTGGTAGAAGTTAAAAAAACCAATACAACCAAAACTGCAATACTGATTTTACTGATAAGCGCAAATTTTGAATGTTGTTTTCTTTTCAAAATTATATCCTGAGGCAATAAATTAATCATTAAATGATTATCTGATTGCTTAGATTCCTCAGGAATTTCTTTTTGTTTCGTACTATTTAAAATCTTTGGTTTCAACATAAATAAATATCATTCTTGTCTTAAAGCTAAACCAACAGCTACTGTGTAATGCATACCATTTTCCAATAGCTTCGGGGAAACATTGCTATCCTTTTCAATAAATTGCCAAGGATCAGCTTCCTGAACTTCCAGTCCCAAGGTATTGGCAAAATAACCAACAACTCCCGGTAATTTAGCACCGCCACCGGTTAAAACCACTCTTTTGATATGATTTTGTGGGTTCTGAGTTTGAAATGATTGAATGACACGGGAGGCTTCAGAAATAATAATATCTACTAAAGGCTTTAAAGCCTGATAAATTTTTCCCCCAAGTTGATCTTCCAATAATCCATAGGCTTTCTTATATTCTTCGGCCTGAGTTGGCTCAAAATTTAAATACTGGCAAATTGATCGGGTCAAAGCCATTCCTCCTGTTGCAATTGATCTGGTAAGTAAAATCACCCCTTTTGAAACAACTGCATAATCAGAAGAAGTAGCTCCAAGCTGTATAATTAAAGTAGTTGGAGTAAAAGGATTGTTTCCAACCAATGCTCTGGCATCAGCGATTAACTCTGTTTCTAAAGCTGAAGGGTGAAGATCAACATATGCTAAAGTTTTTAAATATTTGTTCACAGTGTTTTTTGGAGAAGCTACCACAAACACTTGAGTATTGTTATGTTGTTTAGACCTCGAAATTACCTGCCAATATAAATTTACCTGATCAACTGGCAAGGGAACAAATTCTTCTGCACTATAATGGATCGCTGAAACCAATTCTTCATCAGTTAAAAACGGTAAATCAGTAATTACTCTGGTAAAAATTTTTGATTCCGGTAAAGCAATTACAATTGACGATCCACTGGGTACTTTTATTGAGATTAATAAATTTTTAATTGCCTTAGCTGCTATTTCCAAATCCGGCTCTGCATCAGAAAATATTCCCGGTTGGGGAGCGACAATTGAACCAAAAGAAAATAATTTAGGCACTTTTCCCTTGTGAGACAATACCACGGCTTTAATGGAAAAAGAACCAATATCTAAACCAGTTACATATTCTGCAGCCATATATTTATAGTATCATAATTATTATTTAATTTGATAAGTACCTTTAATTAGTGAATATGATCCTGATGGTCCGCTTGTAAAAAAGGAAGATGCTAAACCTGAATCATAATCAACCGTAACCCCATTTTCAAGGTCAATTTTCCAGGCTGTCAGTTCATTTAAATGATTATTATTTTCTATCTTAGCGATACCAGAGGATGCATATAAGATTCCACTGTTGCCGCCATTTTTAACATCAATTGCCGGTAAACCGGAAGTTTGTGAATTATAAGTGGAAAGGGTCATTAAAAAGCTACCATCAGTTCCTGACCCCTGCAATTTAACATTATTTGATAAATCCACTTGTCCATCCACTATAATTACTCCCGATGCCGTCCCAAACGACGGATCCAGCTTTAAAGTTACATTATTATCAAGATTTAAATTACCAATAATCCAAACCGTACCTTTTATGGTAACCGTACAGTTGTTGGAAAATGATATATTACCTACATATTTTCCCGGCCCAAGTTCACTCCGGCACGATGAAATATTCCCTGTATAGACACCTGCCGCTTCGGCAGAACTTTTCCATTCAGCGATATTTCCTTCGGAAATAGGCATAACTTTAGCCGGCGGATCAGGGGAATTGGGATGATAACTTGCGGCAGTTACATTTTCTTTAACCTGATAATAAGCTCCTTTGGTAATAGTCAGGTTTTTCAAGGTATTAGCATGAGCATCACCACCAATATTAGCGCCTGATAAGCCTTCAATCGAACTGGCAACTCCACCCACATAAACCTTAAGATCCAAATGACCGCTGAGCCCTTTCCAGTCTTCGGGCTTTATAGTGTACCAATCATGAGTATACTTGGCTTCTTCATTCGGCGCTTCGAAACCATTAGACCAAGACCAGTAATCAGAGTTGCCAGTCGTATCCAGTAATAACCAGTAACGCTCATTCGCTGATAACTGCGGGGGGTTTGGGAACGCAACCTCCACAAAACTATAGGAGGAAGTTACTAAGCCGGAATACAAAATCCCTGTAGCAAAAACCTGTTGTCTATTTGGCCTGTTAAAACGACCTTCCCTGCTGCTGTTACCAAGGATTCTTACTGTTATGTCTGCCGGGTTATTGATTTTCTTAAGCTTAATAGCCACTTTATTGACGCTACTTACAGAACTTAGAAAAAAACTCTGGGCTACATCAAAACGCGCTTGACCATTAACCACCTTACCGAAAATAAAATCCCCGCAAGAAGTAGAACAATCATTTTGCACCGCCGGCACACCCTCAATTCCCGCTGCCACCCAAGCATCACCTGTTATTGCAGAATTATTCTGCATTTTAATATTGCCGTTTGAATAAACAGACCCGTTAATACGGCTGTTTTCCTCCATCTGCAGACCGCCCTCACCAGCCTGAATCCCATAATTAAAAGCAACTCCGACACCTTTAGCAACCGACATCCTGACAGTTTTTTTAACTTTAGCGTTTTCTTTGGAAGGTATATAACCTGTTGATTCAATTATCTTGGTATTTGGAGTCGAACTGGTAATGCTCACTGAAAAAGAACCTGATCCTAAGACAGTTTCAGTTTCACCGGTATAACTACCTCCAGTGATATTTAACGAGGCTAATGCTTTATCTATCCCTGCTTCTGCTAAATTAAGTACTGCAGCAGACTGATTAGTGTAATTTGTATTTTGAGAAAATAATTGAGCACCACTAATAATTGCCAGAACATTAATGAGCACCAGAACCACTACTATAATTGCTAATATTAACATCTGACCTGTCTGATTATTCATTGTCATAAAGCATTTTTTAAAGTAGTAATTGCTGATGATGATCCACTGGAAGTTGTTGCACCAAAACTAGACTTGACTACAAGCAATGTTTTGACTGAAGTAGCAGATTGAGGATTAACAATAGATCCAGATTTATCAAGATAAATAAAATTTATTGAATTTAAAATAGTTGTCATCACTAAATCTTCAGATTTTCTAATACTTAAAGAATCAGGCAAAACTTTCTTTCTTAAGATGTTATTTTTATTGGCATCTTTAGCAATAATTACAAAATCATAAACATTATCTATCATTCCATTTTCTCCTAAAGCAGGTAATTTTAAAATCATTGTGTTGGAATCGGAAGTATCTACAACATTAGTGGCCTGACGAATATTTTTATCAATTTCACTCATTACATCATTGGAACTCAAACCTGTATTTACCAAAGAGCTTTGTTTATAAAATACCCCATTATTATTAATCAAAATACTCATCAAAAACAACCCAACAATGGAGGCAACTGCTATGGCAATCAATATCTCAACTAAAGTAAACCCGTTCAAATTTTGCTTTGCAAAATTTGTTCGGGTAAAACCATGACGAAAAATTTTCATTGACCAATCCCTCCGGCATAAATTAAAGTAGTAAACTCTACTTTTGATGGTTCTTTAACTTCATTCCAGAAAACAGACACTTTTACTTCTTTAACATCTTCCCCATTGGTACAAACACTGGCAGAACAAGCTTTTATTTCATAAGAAGAACTGCTTCCTGAAAGTTTATCTAAATTGATATCAGCAAAAGAATTTACTCCTTCTGCAAGGTTAATATACGGCTGTCTTTTAAGATATTCAATTTGTTTAGCAGCTATTTCTCTGGCAATAGAGTTATGACGGCTTTTATTGATTGAAGACATAGCAGAAGGTACTGTTCCTAAAAGTAAAGTCAAAACCATTACTACCGCTGCAACTAAAATAATTTCTATTAAAGATATTCCTTTTTCTTTTATACTCATGGTGATTTATTTAATTCACCCAAAGAAAAGATAGCATAATCAAAAATATGAGGCATCACAAATATCTCCTGAAAAACTTTCATATTTCTTTGGACATTACCGGACATGCCTTTTGAATTAAAAATTTTAGCCTGATAGGGTAAATTATCTGATAATGGCTGTAAAGCCACAGGATGAGGAAGACTGGTAAAAAGTATTCTTACCCTGACCATAACCGGATAAGAAGAAGCTGAATTCGAATAGCCGGACACATTTACTTTACAGAGAAATTTGCTTGAGGCAGTGGAACTATTGTTTGTTTTTATTGTTTGATCTCTTCCAGCACAACCCGAAAAACCTGAACGAGTTGTATTAACTGGCGAAGCATCAAAAACTTTTAAAATACTGGTATTATCTGAATTAATAACTTTAACCTCTACTGCCGGATAATTAGGATCAGTATTACCAGTATATTGATAAGTTGGATCTCCAAAATATAGATCAAAATTGGTTTTAGTATAAAACCTTGCAGGAGGATTACTACATGTAGGAGGATTACTACAAGGATTAGCCAGCCAAAATTGGGCAAATGATTCTTTCCCAAAAGGCGGATACTCTAAAGCCACACCATTTGGTGTTCCTGTGGGTGGCATTTTTGTATCCCAATTAATTTGAGCTGCAGAATCATTAGTTAATTTTGTATTATCAATACTTCGATTACCTGCATAATTAACAAAGCCCGGTAAAGAACTGTCGTATAAAATATTTTCTATTCCTGCTTCAGCTGCTGAAAAAGCCCGGGAAGAATTTTCAGAATTAGTGGCAGTAGAAATTTCTGTCATACTTCTTCCCACTACTGATAAACCAATTGCCAAAGACACCACCATTACCAAAAGCAAAATAATAACCACCTGTCCCGCTTGATTCTTAAAGATCGTCAGATCGCAAGCTTTGCTTATTCTTAATTCATGATTCATAATTTATTTCCCTCCTCTCACAGATACTGCTGTCGAAAATAAAACACCTTCATCAGATACTGTTGATTCAGCAGTTTTAGATTTTACATCCTGAAAACCTCTAAATCTAATTAAAACAAGATTAGGCAAACCTGGTTGAGGTGTTAGTGTATCAAAACTAAAAATTGGATTAGAACCATCATAATTTAAGGAAATGCTATTAATGTTATTCGTAAAAAAACTTTGCTGTCCTCTAGTGTACTCCATTGATTCAGTACAAAGCATCTCATCTGTTGTTGCATCTGGAATATCATCGATTGTAAAAATTTCTTTTTGAATAAATCCATTAGTGGTTGGATTAGCAACGGGCCAAGGTGGAATCAATCTGAAACGAATAAAATTACCATTTCTAAAAATCACAATCGTTCCACTGGGATAACTCGAAATAGAAGATCTTAAATAAGTAGTAGCTTGACCTATGCAAATAACTTTTTCAGCAGATCTGATTTCATGAGAAAGTTGATCCAAAATTACCTGACCGTTTTGTTTGACTAAATTTACCGTATTAATTTTATTTTGTCCCCGAAGTACTTGTGATAAAATATTAGTTAAAATAACACCCAAAATACCTAATAAAACTATTACTACCAAGATTTCAATAAGGGTGAATCCCTTTGTGTTTTTCATATAGCCGGACTTAATATTGTCTGAATATTTGAATTATGATCACCGCTTGAATCTGTCCAAAAAATATTTACTGTGACTCTTTTTTCTTTGGAATAAACGAGAGGAGAATTATCCTCAAAAATAATTTGTCTTGTAAACCCATCACCTATATTTATTGCTGAAGCCCCACTTCCTTCAATTAAAGTATTTGATTGGATATTAAAATAACATTTACTACTTATACATGAATCCTGACCGGACATACTGATTTGCCAAAGTTCAGGAAATATTGTTGCTGTTTTAGGAACCGTTACATCTTTATAAGAAAAATATATTGCTCCATTTCTATCCCTAATAGTTTTAATTTGTTCCATAGTTTCAACCGCAAGTTTAGTAGCTTTTGATTGTTTTTGAGCAAACTGAGCATTTTTTAAACCGGATAAAACAAAGGCAATTAAAGCAACAATCATAACCACAGTAACAGTTAAAGCAATTAAAACCTCAATTAAACTTTGTCCTGCCTGCCGGCAGGCAGGGCCTTTTTGTCTAGTAAACATTTCCACCTTTCTCAATTACCACATCTTTCGTGGTATTAGTATTTTCGTCTTTTAAGGTGGTTGTAAGTGCTTTATTATTTATAGGCATACATCCCAACGATCCATCAACATCATAACTTATTGCAGAAGAGATATTACTAAAAATCACTTTAGCAACACCAGGAATACGAGGACTAAAATTGCCTAATATACAACTATCCAATTGAATTCTACTAATTGTGATTCCTGCAGGCAAAAAGTAAGACACGGGAATTTGGCTACCATCAGAACAGGTGGCAGTGATAATGTAATCAGAAGAAAACTTGGTAAATTTAATCGTCCATTTCGAAGTAGAAAGTCCATCACTATTACAATTCAATCCACTACTGGCATTGTTTTGAGTTTTTCTGATATTGGATCTAAGATCAGAAGCTGAATTTTTTAATACCTGTTCACGGTTAAAATTACTTAATTGGGGAAGTAAAACAGCAACCAATGTACCAATTATCGCTATTACTACTAAAAGCTCTATAAGGGTGAAACCCTTAAGACCATTAGGTCGCAAGCTTTGCTTATTCTTCGAACGAAGTGAGAAGTTCAAGCTTTGCTTATTCTTCGAACGAAGTGAGAAGTTCTTTGACATACCTTAACCATACTAATTTTGATCCTATTTTGCAACTGATCAGTCTGACTGGAAGCCCAAATCACACTGTACTCCTGTTTTACAGTTCATGGTACACTCTGGTGGGGGAGAAATAGTAATATTCCCTTCTTTTTTAGCACAAACAACAAATCCTGTGGCAGTTTTAGCATAGGCATAAAATTGACCACTTACAGGATCTGAGGGCCAAACATTTAGGTATTCAGTTATAATATCATCTGGAATATAATCAGGAGAGCCAGTAGGCAGAACATCATCAGGGTAATTGCCATTATCACTCCTATAAAGTTCCAAAGCCTGTTTAATACCCTGTAAATCTCTGATTCTTATCTGATCACGGTTATTTTTTTGCAGAGTACTAAAAATACCAAAACTCACTGCCCCTAAAATAGCAATAATAGAAATTACAACTAATATCTCAATCAAAGTAAAGCCTCTTTTATTCATGGTGCTGAGACTGAATAATTTCCTGAACCTGCAGTATTACATGGGGCAACAGGAGTAGGTCCCGGATTTTCTAATGTGGCATAGAGGCAATACTTAGTACAATATTTAGAAGAATCACTCATTGTATTATCACAAGATGTAGGATTTTTTTCATATACATAAGGAGTGGGGTTAACTTCTTTGGGCATTGTTGCCAAATATGTTTTGGTAGTTACAGGAGTAGGATTAATTCCCATTCGGTTTGTTAGAGAAGTACCCGCTGTAACGACATTTGCAGGATATACATTTTGATCAGCATGATATTGTTCAAGGGCTGATTGAATGGTAGCCAAATCAGATTTTCTTTTAGCATCCCTGCCACTTTTTTGTAAACCGGCAAAAACACCAATAGAAATTGAAACTAATATAGCAATAATGGCAATAACCACTAAAAGTTCAACTAAGGTAAACCCGTTCAAATTTTGTTTAAAATTATTAAAATTTGTTCGGGTAAACCCACGCATGTTATGCTTATTATTCTTCATATATCCAGTCTATCATATATCTAATTAACGATGAATATTCTGTCTACAAAAAGGTTTATTTGCTCTTTCCATAGAGGTACAAATAGTCCAACTCTGAATTGAATTCGTAGCAAGAATAGTTAAGGCATCATCCAAAGTTATGTAATTTGCCCCATTGCATGAGTTTAAACAATTAGTTTGCCAATTAATATCACATGCATTGGGAGGTGTAGAGTTACTACTGTTAAGACTAACACAATATTTTCTATTATCTAAAGGATCTTGAGGTAATCCACCAACAAAATCTCTATTAGCAGAAGTTGTATTATAAGTATAAAATTTAGAATTTACATCACGGTTAAACTCAATCGCTTGAGAAATATTAATTATTTCAGTAATTCGGCGGGAATCCCGAGCGGTTGCTTGAGTACTAATATAAAGAACAGAAGCAATTGTGGCCAATATTGCAATTATTGATATTGATATTAATAATTCAATAATGGTGAAACCTTGAGTAAATTGTTCGAGACTTTTCATAAAATGTAAGGAATCAAACAAAATTACCTAGCAATACTAGATATACAAAAAGGAGCAGTTCCTCTTTCCATTAATGCACACAAAGTCCATCCTTTTACATCAAAAATATTATTGCCTAATCTGTTAGCAGTTGTAGGTGGACTAGGATTCACTGAAGTAGTCAAATCTATATAATTACCATTATTAACATTACAACTCACTGAATTATTATTTTGGGCTGAGGTCATAGCTCCTGGTGCACCTACAGAAGTAGATGTGTATATACAATAAGCATGACCTTTGGGATCATTATACAATCCAATAGTAGGGAAATCTGCATTCATTCTTGTACTTTCATAGTAATAACTACCATTTCCCATATCTCTTGAAGCTTCAATTGATTTTGCCAATGCAGAAAGTTCAATTCTTCTTTTAGCATCCCTCGCACTAGCTTGAGAAGAAGTAAAAAGAACTATAGAAACACTTGCTAAAATGGCGATGATGGAGATCACAACCATAAGTTCAACGAGTGTAAAACCTGCGGATAATCTTTTCATTTTTATTGTTGTTGGTTGAGTTTGCAATAATAATCTCCGGAGCCTGGGGTAGTACCGGCATCAGTAAAGTTCCCTCCACCTTTTTCCAATTTAGCACAGGCTACATAAGTAGCACTTCCTTCAGGAATAACTATTGAATAAACATATCCACTGGCATTTAGAGGATCAACCGGAACAATTTTATCAGAAAACCATGTAGCAACTAATGGAGCATAAATCCCTGTCACAGCATCAAAATGAGTCTCTAAGGCAGTCGCCATAGACTGAACATCAGCTCTTCTTTTACCATCTCTGGCTGTAGCCTGAGCACCTTGGAAAAGAGTAAAACCAATAGTTGCCAACACTGCAACTATACTGATTGCGACTAATAATTCTATAAGGGTAAACCCGCGCAAATTTTTCTTAATATTTCTAAAATTTGTTCGGGTAAAACCTTTACTTTTTCTCATATTTTTATAATCTGGATGATCTGCACTCAACTCCTCCAGTTACTGCTTCAAGTTTTGCACAAATTGTAAATGAAGTGACTTTTGTTGCAGTTACCGGTACCCCATCACCAATTACAGCAGTATACTCAGGTGATGAGCCCGTAATTGCACAAGTTGTCCAGTTAACATTAGCTGAAGTAGGTTTTGCAATACCGGGAACCGGAGGAACATCAGTTTCACCCCACATACAATATTTTTGAGTTAAAGGAGAACGGGGATCAGACGGTATAGACCCTCCGGCAAAATTAGCACCGGCTAAAGCGGTATAAAAAATACTTCCTGCCTGTTTATTACCTTCCAAAGCATCAGCAATTGCTGTTAAATCTCCACTTCTTTTAGCATCTCTGCTTCTGGCCTGCACCCCACCATAAACAACCATACCAATTGTGCTTAGTATTGCCACAATAGAAATTGCCACTAAAAGTTCAATAAGGGTGAAACCCTTACAAGATCTTTTGCGAAACAAAAGTAGACTTATTAAAGTAAAACCTTTTGAGGATTTTTGAGTGTTTACACTGAGCGTAGTCGAAGTGGGCAGGTTTTTCATATCTTTCTAATGATAGTCATACCCAAAACAAATTGTCAACCCATCAAAATTGTTACACGAAATCTAAAAAGATACACATAAACGAAGTCTCAGATGATACAAAATTCTGTCATTGCGAGGAGGGTCGATTTTTCGACCCGACGAAGCAATCTTATCTATTTAAGAGATTGCCACGCTCTCCGCCAGCTGG
>JAUSHL010000014.1 GCA_030648645.1 Candidatus Daviesbacteria bacterium | reverse complement strand
GTGGTAAAATTTTCCACAATGTAGACGAATCACCTGAAATTCTCCTGAATGGTTCTATTGCTTCTGTTCTATAAAAACTAACATGTATCAAACCTGCACTTTGCAAGTATTCACTAATCATCCCAATTGCTAATAATTTCTCATATGCAACTTTATGTTGTATTGCAGCATCAAAAATAGTGATTTTATGATCTTCTGAAACTATATATTTTAAGCAACATTGACCTTCATCAGGAATACATATCCCTTTGACGTCACGATCAAAAGAACGTATATCCAATTTTTCGGGCCTATTTAGATCAAGCCGAATAATACTATGTAGTTGTAAACCGTTAATTTCAACTCTTTCTGCAACTGGAGCCATAATTACGTATCCTATAACATATCTCGTTCAAAATCAAGTGCTCAATTCTTTTATCTGATCACGGAGTTTGGCTGCTTGTTCAAAATCCAGCAGTTCTGCAGATTCTTTCATTTGTTCTTTTAGATTCTTGATTATTCTTTCTCTTTCACTTGCCGGAATATCTGCCACCGAAAAATCTTTTCCTAATTTTTCTTCCAATTCCTCTACTTTTTCAATTAATCTATCTCTTAATGGTTTAGAAATTGATCTTGGAATAATATGGTGTTTTTTATTATATTCAAACTGCGTTTCTCTTCTTCTTGCTACTTCATCAATTGCCTCTTTCATTGATCCGGTTATATTGTCTGCATACATAATTACCTGCCCATTTATGTGTCTTGCAGCCCTTCCCATGATTTGAATCAGTGAAGTCCTACTTCTTAAAAAGCCTTCTTTGTCAGCATCTAAAATTGCAACCAGTGATACCTCCGGTAAATCCAATCCTTCCCGAAGTAAATTAATTCCCACAATTACATCAAACTCCCCCATCCTTAAAGATTCCAAAATATCACTTCTTTTTAAAGTTTCAATATCTGAATGCAAATAAGTTACCTTAATTCCTTTTTCTTTAAGATAATCAGATAAATCCTCAGCATTTTTCTTGGTTAAAGTAGTAACCAGTGTTCTTTCTTTATTCTTTATTCTTAATTCTATCTCCTTAATAAGGTCAGAAATTTGTCCTTCAGATGGTCTTATAAAAATTTCCGGATCCAGAAGCCCGGTTGGCCTGATTAATTGTTCTACAATTCCATCATGATTTTTGTCATTACGAGGAGTCTTCGACGAAGCAATCTCTGTGCTAGATTGCTTCGCGGAGTTTACGCTGAGATTGCTTCGCTCCGCTCGCAATGACATGGAAGTGCTCGCAATGACAGACGAACAAGCCAGACTTAATTCATAATCATTTGGTGTGGCTGAAGTATAAATAATTTGGTTTGTTAATTTCATAAATTCTTCATATCTTAAAGGTCTGTTATCCAAAGCAGAAGGTAATCTAAAACCAAAATCAATTAAAGTTTCCTTGCGGGATCTGTCTCCTGCATACATGCCTCTGATTTGCGGAATTGTCATATGAGATTCATCCAAAATTATTAAAAAATCTTTAGAAAAATAATGCATTAAAGTATAAGGAGGGTCATTTGGCTCTCTGCCATCAAAATAACGGGAATAATTTTCAATACCATTGCAATATCCAAATTGTTTGATTGATTCCAAATCATAATTGGTTCTCTGTTCCAGTCTTTGTGCCTCCAAAAGTTTTCCTTGTTTTTTCAAAACTTTAATCCTAAATCCTAAATCTGTTTCTATTTGTTTTAAAGATGGCTCCATTCTTTGTTCAGGAGTTATGTAATGCTTTGCCGGATATATAATTTGGGTTTGATCAAGCACAGTTAAATCTCCTGTTATAGGATTAAAAGTTGAAACCTTTTCCACCCTGTCTCCTGTAAACTGTAACCTAAAACCTTTATCCAAATAGGCTGGAAACACATCAATTGTTTCTCCTTTAACCCTAAAGGTTCCCCTTTTAAATTCAATATCATTTCTTTGATAATACATTTTGACCAAAATTTTCTGCACTTGTTTGTGAGTTGTTTTCATGCCTTTTTTTATTTCTAAAATAGCCTGACCATACTCTAAAGGTGAACCTAAGTTATAAATTGCCGAAACTGAAGCTACCACAATCACATCTTTTCTGGTAAGCAGTGAAGCTGTGGCAGAAAGTCGGAGTTTCTCAATTTCCTCATTAATTTGCGTTTCTTTTTCAATATATGTATCAGAAGATGGAATATAGGCTTCCGGCTGATAATAATCATAATAAGATACAAAATATTCTACAGCATTATTAGGAAATAATGATTTAAATTCCTGTGCTAATTGTCCGGCCAAAGTTTTATTATGGGAAATTATTAGAGTAGGTCTTTGGACTTTCTGGATCACCTCTGCCATAGTAAAAGTTTTACCACTGCCTGTTACTCCAAGTAAAACTTGGTGTTTTTTCCCACTGTTTAAACCTTTAACTAGTTTTTCAATTGCCTGTGGTTGGTCACCGGTGGGTTTATAATTCGAGCAAAGCGAGAATTTCAAGCTTTGCTTAAAGTCTGAGACTATCTTGAATTTTGCCATGACATCTCATTTTAACATAGATGATCCACTTTGACCCAGTTGACATGTTCGGGTTGGGTTTGGTAATCTAATTAAGACAAAGGAAATACAAACCCTTCGATCCTTCGATAAACTCAGGACTCAGGGTAAATAAACAAAATGCCTGTAACATTATACAAAAGACAAAAACAAATATTAGATTTTATCAAACAATATATTGATAAATATGGATACTCCCCAACTTTGGCTGAAATTGCTGAAAGTATTGGAGTTTCCTCACTCGCCACAGTTCATGAACATTTACAGGCTTTAGTTACTAAAGGTGTAATCAAGAAATTTGAAGGAGCAGTTCGTGGTATTGAGGTTCTGGACAGACAAATTTCTCAGGCTTTAAAAGGAATTGAAATTCCACTTCTGGGTTTTATTGCCGCCGGTCAACCAATTATGCCTTACACCGATCCGGATGCCACTGTTAATGTGCCCACCCATATGCTTTCCGGTAAAAAAAGATCTTATGTTTTACAGGTTAAAGGTGATTCCATGATTGAAGATGGGATTCTGGATGGTGATTTTGTCATTATTGAAGAGCAGGTTACTGCCAATGATGGGGATATTATTGTTGCACTATTAGATACCGGTTTGGCAACTTTAAAAAGATTTTTCCGGGAAACCAATAGAATTAGATTAGAACCAGCCAATGCTGCAATGGAACCAATTTATGCTACCAATGTTAAAATTCAGGGTAAATGCGTGGGAGTAATCAGAAGATTCTAATGAGTTTCACATTGTCATTCCGTGCTCGACACGGAATCCATACAAATAATTATTGATATAGATTCCCGCGTTCGCGGGAATGACATTAAGACAATTTCGCTATTTTAAATTTCTTTTTCTAAAATTATTTATCAGATCAATTAAAATAGGTATTATAGAAATGAAAATGATACTGATGATGACATAAGAAAAGTTTTTCTTCACTGCAGGAATATTTCCAAAAAAGTAACCTGCAAAAGTAAAAAATGTAGTCCATAAAATCGCTCCCACTATATTGTAGAGAATGAATTTTGAATATTCCATTTTTCCAATCCCTGCCACGAAAGGAGCAAATGTTCTGATGATAGGTATAAATCTGGCTAGAATAATCACCTTACCACCATGCTTCTCATAAAAGGCATGCGTTCTTTCCAGATGTTTTTTACTAAATAATCGGTGATTTATTTCAAAGGCTTTGGGGCCTATAAAGTGTCCTATCCAATAATTGACAGTATCTCCCAAAATAGAAGCTGTTAAAAAAATCAGCCAAGAAATTAAAATATTTAATGATCCCAATGCAGATAATGCTCCTACAGTAAATAGTAAGGAATCTCCCGGTAAAAATGGGGCTATTACCAGACCGGTTTCTGCAAAAATGATTAAAAATAAAATTACGTAAGTCCAAAGCCCAAATGTTTGAACAAAAACATCCATGTATTTGTCCAAATGCAGTATAATACTACTAAACTGGGTTAAAATATCCATTTAACTATTTTATGGGAAAACTATCTATTATTGCAACCCCCATTGGGAATTTAAAAGATATCACTTTGAGGGCAATTGAGGCTCTGCAAAACTCCGATGCAATTATTTGTGAAGATTCAAGAAGAACTAGTATCTTATTAAATACTTACGAGATCAAACATCCTTTTATTATCTTAAATAACTTTAATGAAAATAGAGTATATCCTCAAATAATCCAAAGGCTTATAAATGGAGAAAATTTATGTTTGGTTTCTGATGGAGGCACACCACTTATTTCCGATCCCGGATATAAATTAATCAGATCCTGTTTGGAGCAAGGATTGGAAGTAGATTCATTACCGGGTCCTTCATCAGTAATCACAGCTTTAACTTTATCCGGTCTTCCACCGGATAAATTTTTATTTTTAGGTTATTTACCGGAAAAACCCGGCAAAAGAATTAAACAATTACAAGAACTATACGCTATCCGCTTGACGCTATCCACTACTTATATAATATTTGTCGCCCCCCATAAATTAATTAGAACTCTAGAAAATATGCTGGAAGTTTTTGGAGATATTAAGGTTTGCTTAGCTCGAGAACTTACCAAAATTCATCAATCAGTTATGAAACAAAAAATTAATGTCTGGCTGGAGGATTTTGAGAAGGTTTCAGCTAAGGGAGAAATAATCCTACTATTTAATCTAAATTAATGTCATCCCGGACTTCGTCCAAAGGACGATCAGCCTTTGGCTGATGATCCGGGATCCACTGGATTCCTGCTTTCGCTCGCCTCGCTGAAGCTATGGCGAAGCGGGCAGGAATGACAATTTTCTATAATCTTTTCATAACCATTCTTTTTTCTGCCCAAGAAAGATGTTCGGGTACTGAATCTGCCTCAAGCGCTGAATTTACCACCACTCCCCAAACACCTTTTTCTACTAAAAATTCCAAAACATCAGGATATAAATTTAAACTCCCTTTAACCAGTACAGGAATTCTGTTTTGATGGAAAATCTTAAAAGCTGGTTCTAAAAATATAACTAAAGTCTGCACTTGTTTTTTATAAAATTCTCCTTCTTCTGTATTATATCCGCCTAATGATTCTTGTAAAAAATCTAAATCTATTATTGCTCCATCAAAACCCACCTCAATATATTTTTCCAAATTAATATAATTTTCCGGAACTTTAAATTCCATCCAGAATTTTAATGATCCTTTTCTGGAAAGCCCCATACTTAAAAGTTCTCTTTTGATTTCCATCAATTCTTCTGAAGATCTTAAAAAGGGTATAGCCAATTCTAAATTAAAAAGACTTTTTTTCACTCTGACAAAAAAGAAAGCCTCAACTGCTTCCTTTAGTAAATTTTTTTGATTTAATAATCTGAGTGTTCCTCTAATTTCCTTTTCTTGGATTACATCAGGAAGTTTAAAAATCACCGGTTTATTATGAAATGTTAAAGCAGACTCTGCCAGTTTAAAAGCTCTTTCATCAAAAGTTAAAATATTTTCTCCTTCAATTAAAATCCCATCCAAATTTTCTCCCACTGCATAACCGGAAGAAAGATTAAGAAAAAGCTTAATTGCAGATTTTACTAATATTTTTTGCTCACTTTTGGGAATAATTAAATTTTCTTCATTCGATAAGGCTAAAGTTTGAGTAAAAGGAGAAATACTTATTAATTCCAAATTATGTTTAATTAATAGGAATTGATAAATTTGAGGAATTAATAATTTTTTATTTGCATCCTGCACTAACTGATCAACTTTATGCAAAATATCAGGATTTAATTTTTCTTTTGAATCAATTAAAACTTCATCAATTTTTGGATCATAAAATGCTTTTATTAAAATAAATTTATCATTAAGAAAAAATATACTTTGGGCTTTTAGTTCATTAATCCGTGGAGAAAAACCATTTTTAAGAAAATGATTTTTTATTTCTTCAAACCAAATTTGTAAAAGTTTTTGCCATAATTTTTCTTTATCCTTAACAACATCTTCATTTAAATAAAAACTTATATAATTTTTTAATTCTTTTATTAATTCTTCCGGTTGAGGAATTTTATTTATTTCTTTTTTTATTATTTCCAAACTTTGTTCTAAAATTTGAGATTTAGAAGTTTCCAAATGTTTTACAATGGTTTGTAAAATAATTTCAGGTGCACTGATTGCCAATCCATTCAGCACCGGAAAATCTAATCTTTCTAGTTTACCTAAATTAAAAAGATTGGATCCAAATAGTGCCTGATCTTCTTCAACAATATATTTAATGGGCAGAATTATCATTTTGTTATTGTAAAAAGACTATCTCCGATCTTAATATTATTTGCCTCGGTAAAACCCGCATTTGTTTCAAGTAACATATCTATCGGTACTGTTGATTGATATCTTGGTAAATTATCATCTTTCATTGTCGGATCCGGAATTGGTACGTTATTCAATAAATCTACCACTTTACCTTCTTTAACAAAAATCATATCCAAAGGAAATTTCATTCCTTTCATCCAGAATTGATATTGCTTGGGAGTATCAAATATAAAAAGCATGCCGGAAGAAGTTGCTAATTTTTCTCTCCCACTCAATCCCCTACTCCGTTCGGCCTGATTATCAGCAATTTCTATATTTAATAAAACATCGCCTATTTTAATTTGATTAGTAGGGGGATTTATTACTCCACCTGGTAAATAAGATTGCCAAATACTTTGATTCATTGTCAAATATAAACCTCCTAAAATGATAATAACTAGAAATATCATTTGAATTCCAAATTTCTTCATATATTTAGATACCTCTATTTAGATTACCCTAACTTGTACATTTATTCCATAGTCCTTTATTTGCTTCTCTGGCTTCTATCTCTGCTTGCCTAAATTGTTCATTAAATTTAACATCAGGAGGATAAGTATAATTTTTAGCATACCCTTCTCTGACAAGATAATCATTTACAAAAAGTAGGGTACCGTCTGATTGTTTTAAATAAACATATCTGAGTAATCTATTATATTTATCAACATTAGTAATATCCTTTTCTAAAATAACTACTTTTCCTTCTACTAACTCTTTATTTATTTTTGAAGCTTCTTTACCAAAACAACCTACAGCTCTCCTCGGATCAACAGTTTCCGGAGTATCAATACCCACATATCGGATTTTTTGTCCTCCTTGAATTTCAATAGTGTCCCCGTCCACAACTTTGGTGACCAACACTCCAGTTTCCTGATTAACAGGATCTACAGCTTCCAAGGTTGGAGTAGGATCAGATGATTGAATTAATTGCTTGGTATTTTCTTTACCTGCCTCCCACCCCAACCAAAGTAACCCTAAACTTAAAGTTAGAAAGACGATTATTACTACAATTATTCTTTTTTGAATCATTATCAATAATGCAGATTATAAAATTAAGTTTATTTTACAACATTTTAAGTATAAGTGAGAGATAGGTTTTTATTAATAATGATATAGTTTGTTCTAAACAGTCCAAGGCCTGACCTTGGTACAGTTGATGTTTAGGATCAACCTTAAATGAATTGAAGGGTTGACTTCCTTCGTATCATACTGATACGATTAATGTATATGAATGATACGAATATAAACTCCCGTCAAAAACGCATTCTTGAAATAATCAGTCAATCAGAAGGCATTTCCAGATTTGAAATCAAAAATAGCCTAGAAAATACTTTCTCAGGCTCTGTCCCAACTATTTCCCGCGACCTTAGCTTTTTATTAAAAAAAGGTACTGTTCATGTTGATGGTAAAGGACGTAATACCAGATATTTTCCCATTAACTCAAATCCACTCCTTAAATATATTGATATTGATCAATATTTTATCAAGGAACCAGACCAAAGAGTTGAAACAAAAAAAAACTTTGATTTTACAATTCTGGAAAAACTTCAGCCACTTTTTACTTCAGAAGAAATTGAAGAAATAAATAAGGTAAATAAAAGTTTTTCTAATGAGTCAAAAACACTCAGCAAGGATATTTATCTGAAAGAGTTAGAACGATTTACCATTGAGCTTTCATGGAAATCATCTAAAATTGAAGGAAACACTTATTCTTTACTTGACACTGAAACCCTTATAAAACAAGGAGTTCCATCTCCGGGACATCCAAAAGAGGAAGCAATAATGATTCTAAATCATAAACAGGCATTTGAAAGTATTTTAGAAAATATATCTGATTTTAGTGTAATCTCAATTTCTAAAATTTCCCAGATGCATAATTTCTTAATAAAAAATTTAAGCATAAGTACTGGTATTCGTCATCAAGCAGTAGGAATAACCGGAACTGTTTATCAACCCCTAGATAATGAATGGCAAATAAAAGAAGCTTTAGAAAAATATATTTTTGTGTTGAATAAAACCAAGTTCCCTCTGGAAAAGGCATTAATTACTCTGGCAATGATTTCTTATATCCAACCATTTGCTGATGGGAATAAAAGAACAGCAAGAATGCTTTCAAATGCAATTTTATTGGCTAGTGATTTTTATCCTCTTTCCTATCGCAGTGTCGAAGAGACAACATATAAAAAGGCTCTAATTCTTTTTTATGAACAGGGCAGTTTGTATCAACTTAAGAAAATAGTTATTGATCAATATAAATTTGCTTTAAATACCTACTTTAAATGAACCAAATTCTTGCAAAGCGAAGCCTTGCAAAGGCCAAGTTTAGATTTTTAGTTTTCTTTTAGCAAGTTTAATAACCTGATCTTGAAAATTTTTTTTAACCTCTTCCCAAGACACAGGAACTAACATATTTGGCATTTTATCCATCTCAGCATCTTCAAAATATTCCATACTTCTAAGAATAATATATAGTTGATCCTTTAAAACTCCATATTTTTGATCAAAAAACTTCAGCATTTGTTCAAAAGAAAACTCTTTTGCTAAAAAATATAAATCAATAAAATCCCGTTTTGTTCCTCTTTCACATATAGCAGCAATTTTCATAGCAGAAATATCTTCTAATGACGCTATCTGAATTTTGGAAAAAATGTTTATTTTTTTAATTAGTGGATATGGGTAATAAACTACCCCGCAGTAAACTGCGGGGTATCCCTTCGGGCAAGTTTGATCACTTATTTGCTTCATCCTCATAGCAAGTCTTCGACTCCGAGGTCGCTCAGACTCGAGGAGCTACGAGGTATTCGCAAAGTTTGAATAAAAAACTTTACCAGACAATATTTAACCCATTGTCATTATAACTGGAGAATTCTTTATCTTGAGTAAGTAAAAAATAATCTTTCCTGATTGCCTGCCAAGCCAGCATCCTGTCAAATGGATCTTTGTGATTTACCTTGGGAAGTTTATGAAAGGATGATGCTATATCGCAATCAAGATTTATAATCTCAAAACCGGTATCTTTAGCAATTATAGGCAGTTTATCCGGTAAAATTCCTTTCAAATCAATCTTTCTAAGTTGATATTTAAGGGATATTTCCCAGAAGGTTATTGCACTTACATATTTTATCAGTTTCGGATCAAGTAGAATATTTTTTACCCTTCGGGAGAGTTTTTTGGGAGATAATATAGTCCATAATAAAACATGAGTATCAACAAGATAATTCACAACTTTAAGAATTCCTCGTCAGTCATCTTAAAATCATCATGTATTTTAAAAGAAGCTTTACCTTCGAGCAATCCCAATTTAAACTTTTTTTGCTTCATTAACTCTTTATATGGGACTAGAGCTGCTACCTTTTTTTTATTTTTACCATAAGTAATACCAACGCTTTCTCCCATGCGCACTTTCTCCAACATCTCAGAAAATTTTGATTTAAATTGACCTACAGCTAATTGATACATGACAATAATATAATATTTTCTTGACAACTTGTCAAGTTACCTATTTACTGTTAATGGAAATCTAAACTGTTACATAAAACGGAAATCTAAATTGTTACATTATTTGTCATTGCGAGCAAGTTTACCCTGAGCGAAGTCGAAGGGAAGCAATCTACATATTGTTTTAGGGATTGCCACCCATTCGACCCTCCGGCTTCGCCGGAGAGCGTGGGAATCTTTTATCAGATTGCCGCGTCGCTACGCTCCTCGCAATGACAGCCACGAAATTCGTGACTTATATTCCTAATTTTCTTTTGGCAAGTAAAATTACCTGATCTTGAAAAAATTTCTTCACTTCATCCCATGAAACGGGAATCAACATATCAGGCATACTTTGTGATTCTGCGTCATCAAAATAATTAAGGCTTTTTACAATATGTAAAAAATTACTTGCTAGCTTTTTATATTTTTTATCATAAAAATTAAGAATATCATCTAGAGAAAATTTTTTCTTAATTAAAAAATATAGATCAATAAAATCTCTTTTTGTCCCTCTCTCACAAACAGCTGCAATTTTCATAGCAGAAATATCTTCTAATGATGAAACGTTAACTTTGGAAAAAATAGTTACCTTTTTAATTAATGGATATGGGTAATAAAAATAGCTGAATTTGACCTTTGGAAAACCACCTAAAATAATCCATTCCTCAGTTTCATCCAGTTTGAATCCATGAAGTTTTGACAACTGGTTTAAAACTAAATCTGTAGAAAATTCTTTATCCGTAAAAAAATCAAGATCTAAGGAGATACGATGACCTAGTTGAAGCGCACACGCAGTTCCTCCGGCGAGATAACCTTTGTTAAGAATGCCAGAGTTACCTAATAGGGCCAAAGAGGCTGTCGCATTTGTAGATAAGGTTTTTGTAAACATACCACCTTTCTTTTATCAATTTTTAACAATGAAGCCCAAAAATTAGCAGTTTTTGGTGAAAACCCACGCCGTACAACCACTACTTCCTTAATAAGTTCCTTTGAATAGTTTTTAAAAAGCCAATTTATTGCTTTTTCGTCACCCTTTTGCAAAATCCTTGCTATCACATATTGGGCATTTTCTTCAGGATCTATCTCATTAAATTTTACATCCCAGAAATACTTTTCTAAAAAAGCTGGCAGTTTTTTCACTTTCACCTAATAATTATATCATAAAAATCATCATTTTTCAATTTCAAAATAATGATATAGTTTGTTCTAAACAGATCAAGGCGAGGCCTTTTTTTGAAAGGCCAGGCCTTCTATGAGGCCCGTTCGCCTCACTTACTCAAACCTTAGTGCTTCTATAGGAGTTAAGCGCGAAGCTTTACGGGCTGGCATCACTCCAAAAATAATTCCCACCAGTGCTGAAACCCCAAATGCCAAAAGGACTAACCAAAAAGTAACTTCTGTAGGAATAAATTTACTCAAAACCAAAGAGATTCCTGCTCCTAAAATTATGCCAATTACCCCTCCTGCAACAGACAAAATTACAGCTTCTACTAAAAATTGATTTAAAATTACACTAGGAGTAGCACCAAGTGCTTTTCGAAGTCCAATTTCTTTGGTTCGCTCTGTGACAGAAACCAACATAATATTCATAATCCCAATTCCTCCCACTATTAAAGAAATAGCAGCAATTCCAGTTAGTGCGGCAGTTAAAGTTCCTAAAATTCCAGTGATAGCAGATAACATATCTTTCTGAGTTAGAACTGAAAATTCATCCTCCTTTAATCTTTCCATTAAGATTGATTTAGCATCTTCAATTGCTAAATCTACCTGATCTGCAGATTTTGCCTGGAGATAGATTACACTAACTTTATCCTGATTAAAAATTCTTTTGGCAGTCAGAAGTGGAATAATGGCACCATCCTGTGAATTATTTCCTCCCACACCGCGACTTTTTAAAACACCAACCACTGTAAATCTATTTTCTCCAACTTGAATTCTCTGTCCAATTGGATCATCATCTCCAAAAAATTTCTCAGCAATGCCAGAACCAATTACGACTACTTTTTTACCAGCTCTATCATCACTCTCAGTAAAATAATCTCCCTCAGACAGTGGGGACTTCATTACTTCATTAAAGTTATATATTAATCCATTTACTTCTGAGAACATTTTTTGATCTCCATATTTTAAGGCAGATTGAGCAGCAGTTCCCGGAATAGCAGCTGAAATATAATTAGAATTTGTAACCAGATCCTTGGCATCTTTTTCTGTAAGTTTGGAGGTCATAAAATTCAAACCCATTCCTCCTCCACCTTCTCCCATCTTTGATAAATCAATTTTTCCAGGCATAATGATAATTAAATTTGAGCCAATCCCTTCCAATTGATCTGTGACATACTTTTGTAGTCCGGAACCCACTGATACCAATAAAATAACCGACATCACCCCAATAACTACTCCCAACATAGTTAAGATTGATCTTGTTTTATTGGTTTTTAAAGCACGTAGGGCAATTTTTATTGTTTGTCGTAAATTCATACTCTTTTAATCTACTTTCCTGTCATTCCTGCCCGCTTCGCCATAGCTTCAGCGAGGCGAGCGAAAGCAGGAATCCAGTTCATAATATTCTGGATCCCGCATCATCAGTCAAAGGCTGATCGTCCTTTGGACGAAGTGCGGGATGACAAATTAGAACTTTGTCACTTAAACAATTTTTCCATCTTTTATTTTTATTGTTCTTTTGGCTTGTACTGCTACAGCACTATCATGAGTTACTAATATAATAGTATGACCTTCTTTATTTAAATCATGAAAAAGTTTCATAATTTCTGCTCCTGTTTTACTATCTAAATTTCCCGTTGGTTCATCAGCCAATATTATGGCAGGTTCCATTGCCAGTGCTCGGGCAATGGTTACCCTTTGTTGTTGACCTCCGGAAAGCTGATTTGGGTTATTTAATAATTTGTCTTGTAAACCAACTAGTGTTAAAAGCTCGGTAGCTTTCCTCTTTCTTTCTGCAAATCCTATATCTCCATAAATCATTGGCATTTCCACATTTTCCAAAGAGGAAGTTCTGGGAAGCAAATTATATTGTTGAAAAACAAAACCAATATATTTATTTCTAAGTTTAGCAAGTTCTTTTTCTGACATTGAAGCTACATTTTTCCCATCTAAAATTACCTCCCCTGAAGTTGGGTTATCCAAAAGACCAATAATATGCATGAGTGTTGATTTACCTGATCCGGAAGGACCGGTAATTGAAACAAATTCACCTTTTTTTATTTCTAAAGACACATCATTTAGAGCATGAACTTCTTCACCTTCCATCTTATAGGTTTTAAAAACATGGGAGACTTTTAAAATCATAGTTTTTACCCCGATTTAATCGGGGTGAACATCACCTAAAACTACTTTTTCACCTTCAATAAGTCCGGAAGAGATTTCAATTTGATTACCCAGAGTTTCACCTAACGTTACACTTCTAACGACTGGTTTATTCTTCTGTAAGACATAGACAAAATCAGTTCCATCATTTTTTCTGACTGCTGTTTTAGGTAAGGTTATAACATTATCTTTGGCAGTTAAAGTAAAAGTAACCTCTCCATTTAGTCCATTCATCAACTTTTCAGATGGTTCCATTTCCAACTCAACAGGAACTACAGAACCACCAGTAGATAATTTTTGAGCAGACACTCCAATAAAAGAAATGACCCCTTTGAATTTATCATCAGGATAAGCATCCAAAACTATTTCCCCTGACTGACTGGCCGTTAGAGATCGATATTCTATTTCATCAACATCAACTATAAATTTATACTCATCAGTTCCTACTAAAGTTACAGAAGCCCCAGTTGTTGCAGATAAATTTTGTCCCACTTCCATATTGGAAATATCGGAAATTACCCCATCAAAAGGAGCAATAATTGTAGTTAAACTTAAAGCAATTTGAGCACTCTGCAAATTTTGATAGGCAGCATCTCTGGTCATTTCTGCTTCTTGTCTGGCAGTTTTTTGAGTTTGAGTTTCATTAGCAGAGCCAATGTTAGCAAACCCTCCCATGCCATATTGATAAAGATGAATATTATCCAAAACTAAATCTAAAGCAGATTGAGCATAATTGTAGTCTGCCTGCTCAACTGAAACAGTGGCCATTTGTTGACCATTATTTAAAGAAGCAATCACAGCTCCTTTTTTAACTTTGTCTCCCTCTTTAAAATTAACTGACCCAAGCCTACCTGTGGAAAGAAAAGTCATAGTGGCTGAATTTTTAGTTTTAACCATACCTGAGGCAGAAATTGTGGTTTGCAGTGATCCGGTTTTAACTGTTAAAGTTCTGAATTTATTATCATTTGGATTTTTAAAAAGTCCAAAAGGTTTAACAAAATAGATTCCCGCTCCCAGTATTATTAACAGTATTATAATAAACCACTTTCTTCTTCGGATTTTTAGCAACATTGCCGTATTATACCCGAATTTGCTTTTTATTTAAAGAAATCATATAATACTTGTGTACTCGTATATTGCAGGCCAAAGTAGTGTAATCCACGCCCAACCTCCAGTAAAAGAGATTTATAGAAATCAAATGCTCTCAAAAAAAATATTAAACTGAAAGGCGGTGAATATTAATGACAAAGATTTTCGTGGGCAGTTTGCCCTATACAATGCAAAATCAGGAGCTTTCTGAGCTCTTTGCATCTTTTGGAAAAGTATCAACAGCAACAGTTATCATGGACAAATTTACAGGTCAAAGCAGAGGCTTTGGTTTCGTAGAAATGGAAAGTGATGAGGAAGCACAAAAAGCTATTACTGAACTCAATGGTTATAAAGTTGGGGACAGAGAATTAGCAGTTTCAGTTGCTAGACCTCGGGAAGAAAGACCAGCCGGTGGAGGAGATTTTAGACGAGATAATAATCGTGGAGGATTTGACAGAAACCGTGGTGGTAGTGGTGGAGGTTTCAACAGAGACAGACGCTAAATTTAATATTTAGTGAAAGTTTAAAAAAGAACAGGAAAGTGACTAACCTGTTCTTTTTTTGATATAATAGGATCATGGCCCGCTAGCTCAATGGTAGAGCAGTACCCTTTTAAGGTATTGGTTCTCGGTCCGAGTCCGAGGCGGGTCACAAAACAAAAAGCGAGGTTTTATGCCTCGCCTTTTTTGTTTTTTAGCTGTCACAAGGATCAGATCTCCGCCCCTCGCAGAGGTAAGGAAGTCCGACAATCCGAAGGATTGGGTGTATTGTCCGAGGCGGGTCACAAAACAAAAAGATTATTTATCTTCTGAAGCAGAAGCAGTAGCTGATTTGGTTCTTGTAGGTTTAGGGGTTAATTTTTCATTTTCTGCATTATATCTTTTAAGTTCAGAAATGACTTTGGCTCCATCAAGTCTTATTGCATTTAAATCCTTATGAATTAATTGAAACTTCTTCTGTATATCCAGAAAAGTTGTCTTATCAATAGCTGAATCCTTTAAATCCTTAATACTATTCAAATTAGTCTGAGCATCGGCTAATTTTGCTTTGGCATCTGTCATATATCCATCAATCACTTTAGTATTTATCCCTGCCTTTTGAGCTCTATCAATTTTTTCCTGAAGCTTAGTCAAAAGATTTCCTGACCTTTCTATTATTTTTTCATAAACTTTATACCTTACTTCCACACTATTTCTGACTTTTATCACATTTTGTTTTCTTTTTGGCTCCAGTTTTTCAATTTTATTTTCTATTGTTTCTTCAACTTTGCCATTTCTCAATTCAATTTTTTCTACTTTTTCAACCTTAATATTTTTTAATTCTTTGGCTTTGGTAGAATTAGTTGCTGAATTTTCAGCTAAAACTGGTACTGATAAAACTACAAACAATAATACTAATGTTAAACTTGTTATTATCTTCATAAATTATTTATATCCTTTGTTAAATCGACATTACTTTTATCTAGATCTGCTAAATCTTTATCCAAGGCTGTTAAATCTGCTTCAGGATCAGGGGTTGGGGTTGGAATTGCACTTTTGGATTTTGTAACCACTTCTATGATACTTTGAGAAACTGTTGGGGTTGGGGTTTCTGCTTTATTAAAAAGAACTTTGTTTATTTTACCAAAAAAAGTAAAGTAAACTGCTCCAAGAATTAAAATTATCACTAAAACTATTACTAGGTATTTAGTCACAATAAACATTGTAGAGAAAAATTATTCAAAAGTCAAATTAAAAGTAGCGCGTGCGGGATTCGAACCCGCGATTACTGGGATGAAAACCCAGCGTCCTAACCACTAGACGAACGCGCCATTTATTAATTTTCTGTAAAAGCTTATATTTCTTTGTCTTTTAAGAAAATACTCATATCCTCTTGCCTCTTTCAATGTGCTAAATTCTCTTGTAAAAACCAACTTTATTGGCAATCTACTTTTAGTATGCTGACATTGTTTCATATTATGTTGTACTAACCTTCGTTCTATATTATTTGTACTCCCAACATAATAAGTCTTATCACAACATTCTAATATATAAGCACAAATCATCTTTAGTCCTAAATCATTTATTCGAACCCGCGATTAGGTCGAAGCCTCGACCCGTCCTAACCACTAGACGAACGCGCCATGTGATTAATTATATCAAATTCTGCCTATGCTTTGGTAGTCAAAGCCTAAATCTCTCATTTCTTCGGGATTAAAAATATTTCTTCCATCAATAATAATTGGTTTTTTTACTAACTCTTTTAATTTCTTCAGATCAATTTTTTTAATTTCTTTCCATTCTGTGACAAAAATTACAGCATCAACACTCTTTACAGTTTCATAAATATCATCAAAATATTTTGCCTCCGGAATTATTTTTTTACAATTATCCTTTGCTATAGGATCAAAAGCATTTATTTTAGCTCCTTTTTTCAAAAGTTCTCTGATAATTTCTAAACTGGGAGCATCTCTCATATCATCTGTTTCCGGTTTAAAAGATAATCCTAAAATTGCTATTTTTGCTCCCTCAATTTTAATTTTTTTCTCTAATTTTTTAACTGCTAAGACTTTTTGTTTTTTATTAACATCATCTACTGCATCCAATATTTTTAAAGTGTAACCATTGGATTTAGATGTACTCATTAACTCTTTTACATCTTTAGGGAAACATGATCCACCATACCCTAAACCTGCTTTTAAAAATTGAGACCCAATTCTTTTATCAAGTCCCATACCAATTGCTACACTTTCCACATTCGCCCCAACTCTTTCTGCTAAATTGGCTATTTCATTGATGAAGGAAATTTTTGTTGCCAAAAATGAATTAGAGGCATATTTTATAAGTTGGGCACTTTTAATATCTGTTTTGTAAATCTCAGTTTTTATTGGTTTATAAAGTTCTTCAATTGTTTCTAAACTTTTTTTATCATCAGAACCAATTACAATCCTGTCGGGAATCATAAAATCATCAATTGCAGTACCTTCTTTTAAAAACTCAGGATTGGAAACAAGAGTGAATTTTTTATTTGTGTGTTTGGAGATAATTTTTCCAACAATTTCCTCAGATCCTACAGGTACAGTACTTTTTAAAACTATAATTTTTTCATTATTTATAAATTTACCAATAGATTTAGAAACTTCTTCAACCTGAGAAAGGTCACAAGCTCCGCTTTTTTTGGAAGGTGTTCCCACTGCAATAAATAAAATATCAGCAAACTCTATGGCAACTTTTGGGTCAGTGGTAAAAATTAATCTTTTTTTATTTTTTAAAATTAATTTATCAAGTCCGGGTTCATAAATAGGCAAAATTCCTTTTTTTAAATTATCAATTTTTTTAGGGTCACGCCCCACTAAACATACTTCATGTCCAATATCAGCCAAACATACTCCTGAAACAAGCCCAACATATCCAACCCCAAAAAAAGTAATTTTCATATTGATAAAAAATAAACTAATTTAACTCGTCCGTCAATTGTCGGACTCATTAAATATTTTGAACCCAAAATTTTTTTAAAAATTGCAAATTAAAGTATTTTGGGTATAACACAAATATATCTTGAACTGCAAGCCCCAAAAATTAACTGGTGATATCTTTGATGAGTTCTATCTCAGGATTATCTTGATTATTAGCCCCTCCTTTGTCAGGACAAGTATAATCTATACCAACAAAATCTAATCTATACGGTTGATCACCCCAATCAATTAGCTGAATATAAAATCTGGCAGTTCTTAGAAGAATTTTGATCTTCCAAGGGGTCATGGATTCAACAGGAAGCCCAAATTCAGAAGTATATCTAGTTTTTACTTCTATAAAAACCAAGAAATTGTTATCTTGAGCTACAATATCAATTTCCCCACCCCTGATCCGGTAATTTCTTTCCAAAATTTTATACCCTAATTTCTTAAGGTATTCACAAGCCAAATATTCACCTTTATTACCAACATCAGTTGTAGACATAATTATATTGTTCGATCCGGCAGTTGCCGGAGAGAACTTTCTCATGAAAATATTATAATTCTTAAAGTAACTTCTCACTTCGTTCGAAGAATAATATTGTTCGATCCGGCAGTTGCCGGAGAGAACTATTAAGAACCAATATTATAATTATAAATCATTAAAACTATCAATTAGGATTTTTTTCTTTTTTCTACTAAAATCCTTAATTTGGATTTCTCTTCTTCTTGCTAATTCTAAGTCTTCATGTTCTTCAAGGTAAACTAACTTTTGAACTCCATGTTTAGCTGTAAATTTACTTCCCAATCCAGAAAGATGTTGTTCAAATCTTATAGAAGGTTTCCAAGTCATCCCTGTATAATACAATCCATCTTTACATTCAATAATATATACATACCATTTCCACTGACTATTGTTCGAATCTTTAGGTGAGAACATATCTTAAGGTTATCATAATTCATATAGTAACTTCTCACTTCGTTCGAAGAATAATATTGTTCGAGGAATCCGCCAACTGGCGGATGACGAGAACTTACCATAAAAAATATCATAATTTCAATTGAAACTTCTCACTTCGTTCGAAGAATATTACAAGAATTTGTCCAGATTGAAAGACTTTCTGTGAACTCTAGATAAACCATGTTTTTTTATGGCATTTCTGTGTTCCAAAGTTCCATAACCTTTATGTTTGGAAAATCCATATTCAGGATATCGATCATGAAGACTAACCATCAACTCATCTCTGTAAACCTTAGCAATAATTGATCCGGCAGAAATTGAAGCACAGATTTTATCTCCATTTTTTATTGCTTTCTGCTTAAATTCTTCTAAATATTTAATATGAAAGGCATCAATTAAACAAAAATCAGGTTTTTGTGCAAGATTTTTAACAGCCAAAGCAAAAGCTAACTGGGTTGCCTCCCCAATCCCTTTTTCATTAATAATATCTACACTAATTTCCCCCACAGCCCAACAAAGTGCTTCATTCTTTATTCTTGATTCTAAATTCTTTCTTTTTAGAGGTGTCAATAGTTTTGAATCAGCAATGCCTTCCGGAAGAACTACATCAGATGGAAAAATTACAGCTCCTACTACCACTGGTCCTGCAAAACAACCACGCCCAACTTCATCTAAACCACAAATATATTTATGACCGGATTTCCATAAATCTTTCTCAATATTTAAAGTGGGTAAAATCATAAATATATTCTTCGAAGTGAGGTCGCAATGGCGACCGAATCGAGAAGTTACCTTAAATAGTTCTCTCCGGCAACTGCCGGATCGAACAATAACTAAACTCTGACTGCTCTTTTTCCTGTTAATTCCCGAAGATAATAAAGTTTACTACGTCTTACATGAATTGCTTTTTTCTTTAGTTCAATTTTAACAATAGATTTAGAATCCACAGGCCACATTCTTTCTACTCCAATACCTCCGGCACTCACCTTTCTTACAGTCATCATTTTATTTTCTCCACGACCATTTAAAGCAATTAAAATGCCTTCAAAAACCTGAATTCTGGTTTTGGCTCCTTCAATAACAGTTGTATGAACACGAATAGTGTCGCCGATGTGAAGTTCTGTATCTTGGTGTTTCATTGAAATCATGTTTCTAATTGTATCCTAGCCTCCTCCTGAAGTCAATTTCCAATTTACAGCCATCCCGCACTTCGTCCAAAGGATGATCAGCCTTTGGCTGATGATGCGGGATCCAGTAAAATATGTGTCATAATTAAATTAAAATATGTACTTTGTTTATATTTTAGCCAGCCAAAGAAATGGAACATTGTATACAGGAGTAACCAGTAATCTAAAAAAGAGAATTTGGGAACACAAGAATGATCTTGTAAAAGGTTTTACAAATAAATATGGCGTTCATACACTTGTTTACTATGAAGAACATCAGGATATTGAACAGGCAATAATTCAAGAAAAGAAAATTAAAAGATGGAAGCGTAGATGGAAATTGGAATTAATAGAAAACAATAATCCAAATTGGGAAGACCTATATGAAAATATCTGATTTATACGCTGGATCCCTGGTCCCTTCGGCCTCGTTCAGGGCGGGCAAGCCAGGGATGACAGTCGTACACATCCCTGTCCTAAAAGTTCCTCAATTTCAGCAACTAACATTGGTTCATATTTTATTCCAAAAGGTAAATCCATTACTTTAAAATTACTTCCTCCATTTGGAAGTAAAAGCTTAACTTTAGCTTTCCCTGGATATCCCCTTAAAGTTTTATTTACTTTTTGTAAAATATTTACCCCTGCACCTTTGGGAATTAAAATTTCCACTTCCTTTTCCTGAATTTCCACTTTATCAGCCAATTCCGGATCAAAAGAAGAAATTCTATCAACCACCAAAGATAATTTTTCCTCCCTTTTATCAATTCTTCCCCAAATTAAAATTACATTATCCTTCTCCAAAATTTGTTTGGAAACTTCATAAGTTTTCGGAAAAACGACAGCTTCTATCTCTGATATTCCATCTGAAATTCTAATAAATGCCATCTCCGCCGAAGATTTTTTTGTTACAACCTTTTTGCTTTCTGCAATTACTCCTCCCAAAGTTACCTTATAACCAACCAATTCATCTGATAAATCAGCAATTCTGTGTGAAATAAAACCTTCAAGTTGAGTTAATAATTTCAGGTATGGTGGTTCATGTAAATAAAATCCCAACAATTCTTTTTCAAAAATAAGTAATTGATCCAAAGATAGTTCTTCTACATCCGGCAATTTAATTTCAAAAGTATTAATCTCTTCCTCTTCTCCAAAAAGTCCAACCTGTCCTTGTGACGATTTTTTATTTAATTGATGGGCTTTCTCCAAAACTTGATCCAAAATTAAAAGATGACCTGCCCTTGATCCTAAATTATCCAAAGCACCGGCTTTAATTAATCCATCCAAAGTTTTTTTATTAACTAATCTGTTATCAACTCGGGAAACCAAATCTGATAAAGACTTAAATGGATCTTTTACTCGTGCTTTAATAATTGATTCAATTGCTGAAATTCCCACATTTTTAATAGCAGAAAGTCCGAATCTCATTGACTGTCCTTCAATAATAAAAGCCACACCAGATATATTTACATCAGGAGGTAAAACTTCAACACCCATTCTTTTACATTCAGCCATGGCATGACCAATTTTTTCGGCATCTCCGTATTCAGCTGTCATCACCGCAGCCATAAATTCCACCGGAAAATTTGCCTTCATGTAAGCTGTCTGATATGAAATCATGGCATAAGATGCCGCATGGGCTTTATTAAAACCATAAGCTGCAAAAGGCTCAATTAATTTAAAAAGCTCTTCCGCTTTTTCCTGCTTTATACCATTTTTTACAGCTCCTTCTATAAAATGATCTTTTTGTTTTGCCATCTCAGCTGGAATTTTCTTACCCATAGCTTTTCTAAATTTATCCGCTTCTTCCCAGTTATATCCCGCAATATTAATAGTTGTTAGTAACACATCATCCTGATAAACCAAAAGCCCTAACGATCTTTCTAGATATTCTTTCATTTTTGGATCAAAATATGTAATTTGTTTCGGATCATGCTTTCTGGCAATATATTCCGGAATAATAGCCAATGGTCCGGGTCTGTAGAGTGCTACCATTGCCATGATGTCAAAAATGCTGGTTGGCTTAAGATCAACTAAATATCTTGTCATTCCTGATCCTTCCAGCTGAAAAAGCCCCATTGTTTCACCCTTACCCAAAAGCTCAAAAGTTTTTTTGTCATCCATTGGTAAATTTCCCAAATCTATATCAATTCCTTTATTTTCCTTAACAATTTTTACGGCATGCCCTAAAATAGAAAGATTTCTGATACCCAAAAGATCCAATTTAATTAAACCCACTCCTTCATAATCCTCAGAGATGGAAAACATGTCATATTGAGTAATAATTTTGTCACCATTTGATTCTTTTTGCAGTGGAGCAAAATCAGTCATTGGAGTTGGAGAAATTACGAGCCCCGCCGCATGAACAGAAGCATGCCTAACTGTTCCTTCAACTTTTTTTGCCAAATCAATTAAAGTTTTTATTTGTGGTAAATTTCTATATAGCCCGTTTAACTCTGGTACTTCTTTTAAGGCATCATCCAAAGTTTGGTGAAAACCCTGTTTTGGAGGAGGAATAAGTTTGGCAATCTTATCAACTTCTCCATAAGCCATACCCAAAACCCTGCCAATATCACGGATAGCAGCCCGTCCTTGCATTGTTCCAAAGGTTACAATTTGGGCAACTTTATCCTCACCATATTTACTCATTACATATTTAATAACCTCGTCACGTCTGTCATCAGCAATATCGGAATCAATATCAGGAAATTTTGGACGGAGGGGATTCATAAATCTTTCAAAAGGCAACATGTATGCGATAGGATCAATATTAGTAATCCCCATTACATATAAAACTAATGACCCTGCAGCCGAACCTCTGGTATTAGTAATAATCCCCTGAGTGTGAGCCCAGTTTAAGAAATCACCAACAATTAAAATATAAACAGCAAAATTTTTTGATTCAATCACTGATAATTCATACTCCAATCTTTCTTTGTAAATACCAGATGGATTGGGAAATTTCTGAGCGAATCCTTCCATGCATTGTTGTCTTAAAAATTCCATTGGTTGCAGTCCCTGTGGCACATCGAAAATCGGGAAAATTGGTTTTCCTAAAGTCATCTCAAGATTTATGTTTTCTGCAATTTTTTCTGTATTGGAAATCGCTTCCGGTAAATCAGCAAAAAGTTCCGTCATTTCTTCTTTTGACCTGATATAAAGATTGGGAGTGTCAATCATGCGAAGACGGTCAACATCTTTTATAAATTTAGCAGTTTGTACACAAAGAACAGCATCTTGTGCTTCCGCATCTGATTCATTTACATAATGGTAATCATTGGTAGCCACAATTTGTAAACCTATTTTTGGACTTAAAGTTTTGACAGCTTCCCACCAAATTTTTTGAAATTTAGCCATTCTTTCTAAATCCTGTTTTACTTTAGGATCGAAATTTTCATTTTTTAATAATTTTTCATACTCATGATTTTGCAGCTCCAAAAAGTAATTTTCTTCCCCAAAAATTTCCAAATAACTTTTAACAATCTTCTCTCCTTCCTTATAATTATCTTCTTTTAAACTTTCGGCAAACTCTCCGCCCGGACAACCTGATAAAGCTATAATTCCTTCATGAAATTGTTTTAATAATTCTCTATCTACTCTTGGTTTATAATAATAACCTTCAAGGTGAGCTATAGAGGTCAATTTCATTAAATTTTTATATCCCTGATAATTTTTAGCAAGCAGGGTTAAGTGATATGGTTCTGTGTCTAATTTTCCTTCTTTATCTTTGTGAGATCTTTTGGCAACATAAACTTCGCAACCAATAATTGGTTTTATTTCATGCTCACGGCAGGCTTTGTAAAATTCAATTGCTCCATACATTACTCCATGATCAGTCATAGCCACAGCCGGCATACCCATTTCTTTCACTGCTTTGACCAATTTTTTTACCTTGGATAATCCATCAAGGAGTGAATATTCAGTATGGCCATGAAGATGAACAAAATTTGACATATCAGTTAATATTTATCTGCTATTTACCCACTTATTTCAAGTCCCAGTTTAGGTTTTCAAGGCCTCCCCTTTTTTTCAGAGGCCTCGCCTTTTTCTAGGCATGACACAAAACCTGTAATATAGTTATTAATGTTACTTACTCAGAAGATTTTCCAAAATTTCTTTTGCTTTTTCTATATCTGCTTTGCCTGCAGTTTTTTTCATTATTGCTCCCAGTAATACATTCAACGCTCCTAATTTTCCTGCTTTGAAAGCCTCTGCAGATTCAGAGTTTTCTTTGATAACATCAAAAGCTATTTTTTTCAATTCCGCCTCATCTCCAATAATTCCTGCACTTTTGCTTTGAATATTTTTAATTATTTCTTCTGGAGAAACTTTATTTATATCCGGCTTTTGATTTATCAGGTAATTGGCAATTTGTTTTGGCTCCATTTCTTTTTGTTTTCCCAGCTTCACAACCGATTCATAATACTCAGCTAAATCATTTGACTCAGCTAAAATCCTGGCATTATCTTTAGTTAATCCATATTCAGAAACAAATCTTTCTTCTTTATTCCAAGGTAACTCCGGCATTTCTTCCTTGATTCTTAATTCTTTATTCTTAATTCTTAATTCTGGTAGATCCGGCTCCGGGAAATACCGGTAATCATTGGCTTCTTCTTTACTTCTTTGCAAATATGTTTCTTTTTTTACCTGATCCCAACCTCTGGTTTCAGCCGTTAATTTTTCACCTTTTTCTAAAGCTTCTGATTGTCTTTTTATTTCATACTCAATTGCCGCCACCATGAATCTAAAACTATTAATATTTTTCAACTCAATTCTATAGTTTGGTAAAGGCTTGTCATTGCGAACGTTTTTTGTCATTGCGAGCCCGAAGGGCGTGGCAATCCCATCCATATTTGAGATTGCTTCGTCGTCTTCGTCTTCTCGCAATGACATATCAATTTTTCGCACAGACACATTCGCTTCGAGCCTCATATCACCTCTCTCCATATCCGCATTAGAAACCCCTAAATATCTAAATAGTTGTTGTAGTTTTTTGGCAAAATCACGTACTTTTTCCGAGCCATGAAAATCAGGCTCAGTGACAATTTCAACCAGCGGAACTCCACATCTGTTGAAATCAATCAATGTTTCATTTCCCACATGAGTAAGTTTTCCCGTATCCTCTTCCTGATGCACTCTATTAATTCTTATTGTTATATCTTGTCCACTGTTCCCTGTAATCTGTAACCTGCCACCTTTGCAAAGAGGCCAGCGGTATTGAGAAATCTGATATCCTTTAGCTAAATCAGGATAAAAATAATTTTTTCTTTCAAATCTACTTATCTCAGAAACTGTGCAACCCAAAGCCAAACCAATTTTCATACAACTTTCAATTGCAGTTTCATTAATATATGGTAAAGCCCCAGGAAGTCCCAAACAAACAGGACAGGTATGGGTATTTGGCTCTTTGCCAAAATAGTCAGCAGAGCATTTACAAAACATTTTAGATTTAGTATTCAACTCTACATGAACTTCAAGTCCAATAATTGGCTCATACAGCTGTTTCATATAGACAACCCTCCTGAGCCAATTACAAGATCTTCGAGTGAAACAAGAAGTAGCCTTGTGATTGGTTCGAATTTATTCATAATTTCTTTCTGTCATCCCGCACTTCGTCCAAAGGATGATCAGCCTTTGGCTGATGATGCGGGATCTAGTGCTTCATTCTGGATTCCTGCTTTCGCAGGAATGACATAAGTCTTCAGAATGACAATTCTGGTTTTTGCTCCTTCCAATTTGTATTTTGTTCATAAATTTCTCCCACATCCAAAATAGTTTCTTCATCCATATATTTTCCAATAATCTGTAGACCAACCGGTAAACCCTCCGAAAAACCACAGGGAACAGAAAGCCCCGGAAGCCCCGCCAAGTTCACAGGACAAGTGTAAATATCTGCTTTGTACATACTTAAAGGATCATTAACTTTTTCACCTAAATTCCAAGCTACTGTTGGAGAAACCGGACCAACGATTACATCTACTCCGCCAGCTGGCGGATTGAAAGCATTTTCAAAATCTTGTTTTATCAAGGTTCTTACTTTTGCAGCTTTTGCATAATAATCATCATAATAACCTGCTGATAAAGCAAAAGTTCCAAGCATAATTCTTCTTTTAATTTCCGGACCAAATTCGGCTCTCGCCGAACCATATCTGATCGCATCATATCTTGCAAAATTGGACGATATTTCGCATGGAACTAAAATATAATAAGCTGCTATTCCATATTTCATATAAGGTAAACTTATTTCAATTATTTCTGCCCCCAAATCTTTTAATTTCGAAATTGCACCCCTAATTACTTTTTCCACCCCTTTATCCAACCCTTCACCAAAATATTCCTTTGGCACCCCCACTTTTAAACCTTTTAGAGATTGCTTCTCCGCCAGCTGGCGGATCGCAATGACGCCTGTACTGAGTGAAATCGAAGTGTCATTGCGAGGAGTCTTCGACGAAGCAATCTCAACACAATTCGAATCAAATCCATCCGGACCACTAATCCATTCTAAAACCAGTCTTGCATCTGCCACTGTTTTGGTAATTGGACCAATCTGATCAAAAGATGAAGCCATGGCGATAGCTCCATATCTTGAAACTCTGCCATAACTTGGTTTTAACCCCACCACTCCACAAAGTGATGCCGGAGTTCTGACTGAACATCCGGTATCAGTGCCTATTGCAAATGTACAAAGATCAGCGGATACTGCCACAGCCGATCCACTTGATGAACCACCCGGGACTTTTGTTAAATCCCATGGATTTTTGGTCGGACCAAATGCAGAATTTTCTCCTGAAGAACCCATGGTAAATTCATCACAATTAGTTTTCCCAATTATTCCAATTTCTTTTTCCAATAATTTATCAACCACTGTGGCATTATATGGTGGAATAAAATTTTCTAAAATTTTTGAGGCAGCAGTTGTTTTTATATCTTTGGTGCAAAGGGAATCCTTAATAGCTGAAGGGATTCCTTTTGTATCTTTATTTACCATAAGAAAAGCATTTAAAGAAGGATTTAATTTTTTGATCCTTTCTAAGTATGCCTCATTTAATTCTTTTTCAGAAAATTGTTTTTCTTCCAAAGCTTTCAGGGTTTCTATTAATGTTAGTTTGGTTATATTGTTGTTCATATTTTTTTGTCATCCCGCACTTCGTCCAAAGGATGATCAGCCTTTGGCTGATGATGCGGGATCTAGTGCTTCATTCTGGATTCCTGCTTTCGCTCGCCTCGCTGAAGCTATGGCGAAGCGGGCAGGAATGACAGATTCATTCTTCAAATACCCCTTTTGTTTTATAAGGACCATTTTTAGGCAAACTCTTCCCGTCTTCATCTTTTCTCATTACATTTGATAAACCGGTGACATTAAAAGTTGGCTCCACCCCAAGGGTGTCAACCTGATTTAATTGATCAACATAATCTAATATTTGGGAAAGTTGCTCAGCATACAAATTTTCTTCATCAGCTGTTAATGATAAATTTGCCAATTTTGCCACTTTTTTAACTTGTTCAATTGATAACTTCATAACTTGGATTATACCCAAAATAATACAACATATAGCTTTAAAAAGCTATTTTGGGTTCAAGTTATTTAACGAGTTTTAATATTCGAGTTAAATTAGCTTATACACCAAAATGACCCCTTGTTTTTAGTGACCATTTTCCTGTATATTTTTATACATGCCGGATGAAGCTTCAGTAATTATTAACATGGAAAGCATGATCAAATCATTGATTTCCAGTAATGACAGATTAAGGGAAGAAATGGATCTTGCTAAAGGTATGCTTGATAGTATTTTGGATAATGATCCAACTTATAAAGAACATTCTGATTTGGCAAAGGAGGCAGCCAAAGTCAAATCCCAAACCAAAAGAGAAATTTTAAAACAACCACAGGCTGGAGAGTTGGCAAATAAAGTTCAATCATTAAGATCTCAAATTAAAGAAAATAAAGCCTCTATGTCTGATTATTTAAGGGAATATCAAAGAATGTCTGGAGTAAATGAAATTGAAGGAGAAGATGGGGAAATCAGAGAAATTGTCTTTACTGCCAAACTTATCAGCAAATCTTTTAGATAAATTTAGGATTTTAATGTTTTTTTAAAAATTTCCAAGGAATCATAATCATGGATAGATACAGGTAAAACCTGTTTTTTAAATTTTTTTAAATCTTTAATCTTTAATCTTAAATCTTCTTCGTTCACCAAATCTGATTTTGTAAGTAAGATAATTTCTTCTTTTTCCAAAAGTTTAGGATTCCCTCCAGAGGAGGGTCCACCTTTGGTGGAAAAATTTCCCAATTCATTTCTGACTACTTTATAATCTGCAACAACATCTTCGGAAGTTGCATCAATACAGTGAAGCAATAATTTTACTTTCTCAATATGCTTTAAAAATTTAATCCCCAATCCCTTTCCTTCTGATGCACCTTCAATAAGTCCGGGAATATCCGCGATGACCTTTGAATTTAAAACACCTAAATTTGGCTCTAGTGTTGTAAATGGATAATTTGCTACTTTAGCTTGAGCAGAAGTTAATTCATTTAATAAACTACTTTTACCGGCATTTGGCAATCCAATTAATCCAAAATCAGCAATTAATTTTAATAAAACTTTTAAATTTAATTCTTGTCCGGGAAGTCCTTTTTGGGCAAACATTGGAGTGGTATTTCTTGAGGATTTAAAATCAGCATTTCCCCGACCACCAAGTCCCCCTTTGGCAATCAAGACTTTTTGATTTAAATCATTTAATTCCAACTCGTCACCTGTATCTTTATTTATCAAAGTTGTGCCCAGTGGCAAAGAAATTTCTAAATCTTTGCCATCTTTACCGAATTTTAAATTTCCTCCGGCATATTCTCCATTTTCAGCTTGTAATTCTTTAACTTTAGAAAATTGATTCAAGGCAAATAAATCTGAGGTAACATTAAGATATAAATCTCCACCACGACCACCATTTCCTCCATCAGGACCGGATCTTTCCCCAGGTCGGAAAGAAACTTTTCCTGCTCCCCCATGTCCCCCTTTTAAAATAATATCTACCTCATCAATTAACATTGGTGTATTATAACAGCTATTGCCGTTGAAAGCTTCGCTTATAACAGCTTTAGCTGTTTCAAGCTCTGCTTATACTCTGAATGAGGCTGTCATTGCGAGGAGTCTGCGACGACCCGCCTGCTATCGCCTAAGCGAAGCGATGGCGGGCAGGAGCAATCTTTATTAAATCTTGTCCACCTACGCCGAGGCTTCGGTGGATAAACCTTCCATTTCCTGAAGGGCTTTAATACGGGCGGGAATTGGGGGATGAGTGTTGAATAATCCTGCAAACCAACCCACTGCCTGTTGCCCTTTTAAAGGATTTATAATGTATAAATGTGCTGTACCACGATTAGCTACTTCCAATGGTTCTTTATCCGCTGAAATCTTCAGCAAGGCATCTTCCAGACCCTTAGGATATCTTGTTAAAAGTACACCTGAGCTATCTGCTAAAAACTCTCTCCTCCTTGATACTGCCAGTTGAATTAAAGTTGCAACCAAAGGTGCCAAAACAGCAGCTACAATTGCTAAAATTAAAAAAATTGCATTGCCCTTACTGTCACTATCGCTGTCTTTAAACCACAATGATCTTAGATAAAAATCAGCCAAAAGCGCAATTGAACCGACAAGTACCGCAACAACAGCCATTAAAAGAGTATCTCTGTTTCCAATATGAGAAAGTTCATGCGCAATTACTGCTTCAAGTTCCGCTTTATGTAATTTATCAATAATGCCGGAAGTAAGAGCTATAGCAGAATGCTTTGGATCACGACCGGTAGCAAAAGCATTTGTTGCACTATCATCAATAATATAAATTTTAGGAGTGGGAAGTCCTGATGCTATGCACAGATTTTCCACCAAATGATAAATTTCTTTGTTGGTATTGTGTTTCAACTCTTTGGCTCCGGAAATTCCCAAAACAATTTTATCTGAATAATAATAGGAAACAATATTCATAACTCCTGCAATTATGAGAGCTATACCAACTATTCCAACTCCTCCAAATCCACCATCCGCCGGACCAAATCCTAAAGCTAAAACATAAGCCACCACTATTGTAAATAGGGTAAAGAAAAACATAATTACCCAAGTCTTAAAAATATTAGAAGATCTCTGATCCCAAGCAGTATTAACTGTGGCCATATTGTGATAATTCTAGCATTTTATTTTCCTGATTGCGAATGTACAGACTTGTCATTGCGAGCAAAGCGAAGCAATCTCATTCCTTTTTCTGTCATTGCGAACTTATATCACTGTCATTGCGAGCGAAGCAAAGCAATCTCTATTATAATGTGTATATGCAAATCAAATATTATTATGTCTATATTGCCACGAATAAAATAAATAATGTCCTTTATACTGGAGTAACAAATAATCTTGTAAGAAGAATTTATGAACATCGAGAAAAACTAGTACCTGGATTTACTTCTCAGTATAATATCAGCAAACTTGTCTGGTTTGAAGTTTATGAAGATATTAAGGAAGCAATAAATAGAGAGAAACAAATTAAAGGTGGCTCACGTAAAAAAAAGTTAGACCTAATAAAATCCTTTAATCCCAGCTTCGAGGATCTATATGAAAATATTGTCTAATCTTGTCATTGCGAGCGACTGAAAGGAGCGCGGCAATCCCAAATTAGATTACTTCCCTTCGACTTCGCTCAAGGTAAACTTGCTCGCAATGACAATTTTATTTCTGATATAATTAATTTTAATGAAACTTCTTTTAACATCTGGTGGGTTAGAAAACCAAACAATAATCCAAGCTTTACTAAAACTTGCTGGGAAACCATTTGATCAACTCAAAGTGGCTTTTATTCCCACAGCTTCCAATGTTGAAGAGGGAGATAAATGGTGGCTGATTGATGATTTGAAAAAGCTTCAGGAACTTAGGTTCTTATCCGTTGATATAGTTGATATTTCTGCTTTACCAAAAACTATCTGGCAAAAAAGACTAGAAGAAGCAGATATATTCTTTGTTGAGGGAGGAAATACTTGCCATTTAATTTATTGGATCAAGAAATCTGGTCTATCTGATTTACTCCCAGAACTTTTAAAAACCAGAATTTGGGTTGGTGTTTCTGCAGGAAGTGTTGTAGTAACAAAAGACATTTCCTTAAGTGACTCCCAGAGGCTCTATGGAGAAAATGATGATATGGATAATAATGCTGGCTTGGGTTATCTTGATTTCCATATTAGACCTCATCTTAATAATAACTTTTTCCCAAAAATGACTTTAGAAAATATGCAAAAAATTGCGGACGAAACAAAAGAATCAATTTATGCGTTAGATGATAACAGTGCTCTTGTCGTTATCAATGGTAAGATCTCAGTAATTTCTGAAGGTATTTGGAAAAAATTTAATTAATTTAAGATTGCTTCGTCACTTCGTTCTTCGCAATGACAACATTAGGGTTAGAATTTAACTTTAATATCTGCTTTTTCGGACTCTGAAGCTTTAAAGAATTCTTCATTTTTAAAACCAAACATTGATCCTACCCACATTGAAGGAATAGTTTGCAAAGAATTATTTAGATCTAAAACATTGGTATTATAAAATTGTCTTGAGGCTGCAACTTTATTTTCAGTATCGGAAACTTCTGCCTGAAGCTCTTTAAAATTCTCGGAAGCCTTAAGATTTGGATAAGCTTCTGCCACCGCAAAAAGAGATTTCAGCGCTCCAGTCAACATATCATTGGCAACTGCTTTTTCTCCAGGTTTTTTGGCATCCATCAAAGCTGTTCTTGCCTTTGTTACCTCTTCAAAAACACTTTTTTCATGTTTAGCATAACCTTTCACAACTTCTACTAAATTAGGAATTAAAGAAGATCTTCTTTTTAATTGGACATCAATTTGAGACCAAGCCTCTCTAACTCTATTCCGGAGAGTGACCAAATAATTGTAAGTTACCAAAAACCAAATTAGAATAAAAAAAACTGCTGCTGCAAAAATGTAAAAAGCTATCATTGATTTATTTTAGTCTATTCCGAACCACGATGTCAATTTTTTTAAATCCCAAGAATTGATAATATCTTCATTTTCTGCCCAACCGCGTCTTGCTACACTTACTCCAAACTTCATAAGTTCCATTTGATTTATTTGATGAGCATCAGTATTAATAACAAATTTTACTTCATAATCTTTCGCTTGTCTGACCAAAGTATCCGGCAAATCCAATCTTTCCGGAAAAGAACTTATTTCCAAAGCCTTATTATTCTTTCCGGCAAATTTAAAAATTTCTATCCAATCAACATCCGAAGCTTCTCTTTGGTTAATCAATCTATTAGTGGGATGAGTTAAAATCCTCACACAAGGGTTAGCTAAAGCTTTTAAAATTCTTTCAGTCATTTTCTCTTTTGGCTGATGATGTGCTGAATGAACTCCAGCCAACGCAAAATCAAGAAGTTTTAATGCTTCATCTGGCACACCTAGCGATCCATCAGGCAGAATATCTACTTCGAGTAAATTTAGTACTCGGATGTCCCGTTGTGAGTAATTTATGTGTTCAATAGCATTTTTTCTATCTTGTAGGACTTTAATCATTTGTTCCTTATTGTGTTCAGATTGTGATGGTTGATGGTCAGAAATGCCAATATATTTATAACCAAGCTTCTTTGCTTCTTTCACAATTTCCTGAACACTATTTGCTCCAACATCATGTGAGGATTTAATTATTAAGTTAGAATGTATATGCAAATCCCCTTTTATATCTCCCAGTTCCACCAGCTTTGGTAAATTATGTTTTAATCCGGCTTCGATCTCACCGGTATCCTCTCTTATCTCCGGTGGAATCCAATCCATTCCCAATATTTTATAAAGATCCTCTTCTGTTTTAGCAGAAATTAGTAATTTGTCATGCCGAACTAGTTTCGGCATCTTAGATCCTGAAACAAGTTCAGGATGACTTTTCGAGCTATCTTTAATTTTTTTTATTCCATGTTCTGATAATGAATACCCCATCTTATTAGCTACTTCTCTCAGCTTAATGTTATGTGCCTTAGAGCCTGTAAAATGCTGTAATAAAGCCCCATATGAATCAGATATGGTAACTATGAAGTCCAATTGTAATCCGGAAGCTAATGCCACAGATACCTTTTTTTCTCCCTTCTCAATAATTTTTGCAATACCGGGCAGAGATACAATATATTCGATAGCTTTTTGGGGATTTTTAGATGCCACAGAAAAATCTAAATCCCCTATTGTAGAAACCATTCTCCGAAGTGATCCTAAAGCATCAGCTTTTTCTATATCCGAACTCTTTTTTAGATACTCTAAAACTTTTCCTGTTTGAGCAAAAGCGAAGGGTAAAAGCATTCTTCCTGTTTGAGCATAAAATCTCTGATTTAATCCTGATCTGATTTTTTTAACCAATTTTTCAGAAATGCCTTTTTTCAAAAGCTCCCCTGTCTTAATCATATTTTCTAGATCTTTTGTATCTTTTACCCCCAATTTAGCCAATTTTAAAGCTGTTTTAGGACCAATCCCTGAGATTTCTAAAAATTCAAAAGTTTGTTCTGGAATACCTTTTTTAACTTCTTCCCAGTGTTTAACTTTGCCTGTTTTAAAAAGTTCATCAAGATGCTCTTTTAAACTATCTCCAATACCGGGAATCTGGTCTAAATTCTCCTCCTCCCAAAGATCTTTTATCTCAGAAGTTAAATGTTCAATAGAAGTTGCAGCATTTTCATAAGCCCTGATCTGAAACAGATTCCCTCGTTTGAGAGTGTACGCTGCAGCTACTTCTCTTAACTTTCTCGCAACTTCAGTATTTGAGGTGTCCATGGCGGGATCGACGGGACTCGAACCCGCAACCTCTTCCGTGCATGTAATCCACTATTTTCATAGCGGCATGGACTATATCATCTCCATATCATTTAGGACTTAGGAGCTTCGGTATCTAGTCTCTACGGCGCCCCTTTCCAAAAGAAAAGGTTCCCACGGTGTTCGCATATCTTTAAAGACTTAGCCTTCACCGTTATCCCGAAGTGTTTCAAACCGCCTTTCAACGGAGAGCTGCAGTAAATCTACAGGGAAGCGCTCTAACCAATTGAGCTACACCCCCAACACATTAAAATACCGCTCAAATATAACTTTTTTTCTAGCTAAATACAAGTCTTTTTCTTTCTGATACATAAAGTTATATAACTTCAAACTATCATGAGTGGAAAAACATAAATGGTAACCATCAGTTTTATATAAAGTTCCCCCTTCAATAATTTTACTTTTCTTTAACACCTTCATAAGTTCTACCAAAAATTTCTTACTCCCAGAAGTAAAGCCCGTTATAATAACGGTGCTTTTATTTTTTCTATCCTTTTGTTGATAAGTAGACACAGAAACATGGCCGTCGCCGTCAAAATACCCTCTCAAGAAATGAGGCAAAAACTTTTTGGGCACAACAGGCATTATAATGGTTAAACTCTTATTGGGCGTCATGCCTAAGCTCAATAAATCATTGAATATCTCCTTACTACCAATTTGCAGTACATAGGATTGTTTATGATTAGGATATTTGGGGTTAATCTTTCTTGCGGAAACTTTAAGATTGGATTTAAGATTTAATTTAACTTTTTCTAATAGATCCCTATCTGTACTATAAAAACTCACAAAATGCGCACCTCGCTTATTCTTAATCATATTCCCATCCGCAGTAAAGAATCCTAAGACATAAGCCATCTCTGGAGACCATTTT